>NZ_JBBYXL010000006.1:300000-423984 GCF_039655865.1 Prosthecobacter sp. SYSU 5D2
AGCCGGGCTACCTTGGTCTCCAAAGTGACCGGCTTGGAGTAGGATTTCGGGGCCGTGCTGGCTTTTGGAGTCGGGGGCTTGTAGCCCGTAGGCGGGGTGCCATAACCGGCTTGATATCCCTTCGGAGCCTGAGGAGCAGTGGAAACGTAACGCTGCTGCTGAGAAGGCGGCTGCGGGCTGTAAGCGGAACCAGCCTGCCTGTATGCCGGTGCCTGCACGGCTCCGGGTGCATAATTTTGCCCCTGGGCAATGCCGCTGTATAAGCAGAGGGCCGTGATGACCAGACGGGGATACATCGTGAAAAAGTCGGCAGGCTGCGCTTTCATGATTGTATTTTAGTGATTATAATAGTTAAGGCCAAGTAATATTTTAAAAAAACTGAACAATTTTTGAAAAAATCTGTCTCCAGCTCTGTCCGCCCTTGGGCGAAAATTGGCTTCGTGGCTCGCAGCATGGGTTCGTACGGCGCCTTGATGGCAGGGCTTGTTTCATTGGCCTGGCATTCAGTTGAACTTGAGGCTGTGCCCAGTGTGAGGCTGGAAGCCTGGGATGCCAGTGCTGTGCCGCTGGTAGTGCTGGATGCGGGGCATGGCGGTCATGATGGTGGAGCCGTGGCGGGGGGAACGCTTGAAAAAAAACTGGCGCTGGAACTGACCCTGCAGCTTCGGGAAAAACTCCTGCTCAAAGGACTGCGGGTAAAATTGACACGTAGCGAAGATGTTTTTTTGCCGTTGGAAGAGAGAGCGGCAGTCGCAAACGAATCAGAGGCCACAATTTTTGTAAGTCTGCATCTGAATACCAGCTCTTCCAGTGAAGTAAACGGCATCGAGACTTATTTCACGGAGCGGAAGTCCCTGGCCGCACAGCGTGCTCTACAGGCAAGGTGGGCGCTGGATTCGGCTGCAGTGAAGGATGAGCGCGGCCGCTGGCTGGCGGAAAACCTGCAAAACCAAGCCTGCTTGAGCACCCGGGCGGCCAGCCGGGGGATCAAGGAGCGCAACTACGCAGTGGTGAGCCAGACCCTGATGCCTGCTGTCTTGATCGAATGCGGTTTCCTGACGAATGCGGCAGAAGCGGAGCGGCTTAAAACGGAAGAGTATCAAAACAAACTGACTGAAGGCATCTCGAAGGGAATCATGCTCTTTCTCAAAGCACATCCCCGCGACTCACGAAGAGGCATCCACCTGCTTGCCGGACCTGCCACAGCTCCGGCAGAGGAAAGAGAACAAGCAGCCCGATGACAGCAGAAGCCAAGACTGCTTGGCAATGCTTCTGCTAGCTGCTAAAAACAGTCCGCTTCGCTTCATCTGTCTCCATTATGCCGATTCCATCCATGCGACCTCTGATGTGGACTGTGATCCTCATCGCAGGTGCTGCACTGGCGATGTACGGTACTTTTGCCAGAGTGCATTATCAATGGAACTGGCAGGGAATGTGGGAATATCGCGAGCAAATTCTTTATGGCTGGCTGACAACCATGTCCATTTCGCTGGGAGCAATGGTATTGAGCATATTAGTAGGCTTTATATTGATGGCTGGTAGGCGGTCCGCAATCACGCCTGCACGTCTTTTGTGCAGCGGTTTTGTGGAACTGCTGCGAGGATCCCCTCTTTTAGTGCAATTGTTAATAGGGTATTACATCATCGCAACAGCTCTTCATATCCGTGATCCACTGTTTGTGGGGATGATCCTGCTGGGGCTGTTTGAAGGGGCTTATCTGGCAGAAATATTCCGTGGCGCGGTGGAGAGCATCGGGGCATCACAGAGGGAGGCTGCCAGGGCTGTCGGATTCGACAAAGTACAAATGTACCGGTATGTCATCATCCCCCAGGCCATCCGCAGGGCGCTGCCTGGCACAACAGGACAGCTGGTCTCCCTCATCAAGGACTCTTCTTTGCTATCGGTGATCGGCATTGAAGAACTTGTGCAGAAGGTCAAGATTCTGAACAGCAGCAGCTACACCGCATTGGAAGGTTACCTGCCTCTGGCAGCGGCTTATCTTGTCGTGACACTGCCGCTGTCCTGGTATGCCGGACGGCTGGAAAGGAGGTTCGCGTATGAAACTTGAAACGCGGGACGTGGTGAAACGCTACGGCAAATTCACCGCGCTGAACAGTGCCAGCTTTCAAACCGGCAATGATGCGCGAGTGGTCGTCCTTTTGGGGCCCAGCGGTGGTGGAAAGTCCACCATGCTACGCGTTCTTGGCGGGTTGCTGGTGCCTGAAGAAGGCTCAGTTCTCGTCAATGATGAAGAAATTCCCCATAACCCGTCGGAGGCTTTAAAAGTGCTTCGGCAGAACGGATTTGTCTTCCAGGGTTATAATCTGTTCCCTCACCTGACTGCCCTGCAAAATGTGACACTGCCGCTGACTGCCGTGCATGGGAAAAGCAGCCTGGAAGCTGTGCAGCGGGCGGAAGAATTGCTGATACGGCTGGACCTGGCCGACCATTTGCACAAACGACCGGCGGAACTTTCAGGTGGGCAGCAGCAGCGGGCAGCCATCGCAAGGGCACTTGCATCCAGGCCCAGACTGCTGTTGCTGGATGAACCCACTTCTGCCCTGGATCCGGTCATGACAGGAGAGGTGCTGGACGTGATCCGTGAACTGGCCGCTTCCGGCCAGCAGATTGTACTGGCGACTCATGAGCTGAGCTTTGCCCGTCAGATAGCTGACTGGGTCGTTTTCCTGGCTCAAGGAGTCGTATTGGAGTCCTGCCCCGCAGTTAAGTTTTTTGATGATCCATTGTCATCCCAAGCGAAGGAATATTTGACGGCGGTCACAAAATACCGTTGAATAGTGTATTATCCACTTTGTAGGGTTTTCGGAAAATCCGATGCCTGTTCCTCACCGAATTAATCGTCAAATCCAGTAACAGCCCCACTCAGAATGGGTATTGCTCACGATAGAATGAGAACTCTGAGAACATTCACTTGCTAACTTTCAGAGCGACTATAAAATCCATATGATGTTAACCGTTCCAGAAAACCCAATGGGCCTCTCACCCTGGCAAGACCCAACCCGCCGGGGGCCGTTTCATCTCTCCGCTTTTCTTGCTGATGCGGCTGAAAGGACGCCGGAAACCACGCTGACAGTGGACGGGATGGAATTCACGTGTGAGCAGGCATGGATGAAAGTGCTGCGAATCGCCACCTGGCTGCAGGAGAATGGGGTACATCGCGGAGAAAAAGTGGTCGCTGTATTGCGGCATAGCCCGGACCTACATCTTATCACGCTGGCAGTGGCCCACATCGGAGCCGTCTTTTCCATCGTATCTCCTCAGATCCGCGCAGAAGCATTTCAAGAAATTCTTGAGGAAGCTGAACCGGTCTGTCTCTTTTTGGAAAAGACGAGCCGTCATTTGAAGGCGGTGGCGGACAATATCCTGACCGTCTGGCTGGGTGAGGGGCTCAATGGCGGCAACTGGGATGAGGCGGATTTCACCGAGGTGATGAATACGCGACCAGCATGGGGCATGCGCTTCCCAGGCAAATCCGAAGATCCAGCCTTTCTTGTTTTCTCTGAGACGGCCGGTGCGGATCGTAAGCATGGAGTGCTCCTTTCCCACGAAAATGTGCGCAACATGCTTTCAGAGCAGCCTCGCCAAGGGGGGATATTCGCCCTGTTTGAAGATGTGGGCAGTCCGTTGAAGCTGGAAACGACCGCAATGGAAGCGTGATATCCGTTTCGCGGAAACGGCCATCAGCCACATGATGAATCTGTTTTGCAGAAGCTGGCGGCTGGGCTGTCACAGGCCGTCAGTATCTGCAAATGATCTCTTGCAAGCGAAGCAAGCTTCCTGAATATATCACCGCACCGAGGCACGGATAGCTCAGTGGTAGAGCGGCTCGTTTACACCGAGTTGGTCGGGGGTTCGAATCCCTCTCCGTGTACCATTCAGAGGCTGTCAAGGCAAACCGCCACAACTGGAAGCTGCAACGGACATCCCTTAATCTGTTTATGGAAATTGCAGGATGATGAAAAAAATTTCGGCATGTATGGATTTCCGCATAAAGTAATCAGTTGACCGCATGACCGATGAACTGTCCTCCCATTTAAATCTGCCTTGCCACTGGCTGGCTGCGACTGCAAACCAGTGGCCGGACAAGTTGTTCATTTCAGGGTCTGCCCCGCTGACCTACGGCGAAGCCCAACGTCGTGTGAATGCCCTGGCAGCCTGGATGCAAAAGCAAGGGATCGTCAAGGGTGACAGGGTGGTCGTGGTGATGCCCAACCGCACCGAGGTGCTGCTGATCAGTTTTGCTGCTTTGCAGGCAGGGGTGATCTTTTCTGTTCTCAGCCATCAAATCCAGCCGGAAGGACTGACCCGCATTCTGTCCCAATGTGAGCCAAAGGTACTGTTTACCGATGCGGGCACGGCAAAGCTTGGTGAAGATGCTGCGGGGAGCAAGACGTTCTGCGTGGACGGTCCAGAGTGGGCCTCGCTCTTTGTTCCGGACTCTGCCACACAGCCGCTGCCTGTCTCGGTGTCGTCTGAGGACATTGCCTTTCTGGTGTTTACCTCCGGCAGTACGGGAACACCGCGCGGAGTGATGCTGACCCAGGGGAATGTGGCCTTTGTCTGCCCGGCTATTCTGCAAAGACTGGGCTACAGGATGGAGGATTGCATCGGCATCTTTCTGCCCCTGGCCTTTGATTACAGTTTCTATCAGGCCTTTTATGCCTGCCTCACGGGTGCCAGCCTTTTTCTCGGAAGGCCAGAGATGGTAGGTCCGGAGCTGCCTAAAATCCTGGCCCGTGAAGAGGTGACAGTGCTGCCTGGAGTGCCTTCTGTTTTTGCAGCGCTGATCAAGATGCAACGCTACCGGCCGGTGGATCTGCCTAAACTGCGAATGATCACCAATACGGGAGATCATCTGCCCCTTGCGTATATCGAACAGATCCAGTCGCTGCTGCCGCAGATCCAAGTATATCCGATGTTCGGGCTGACAGAGTGCAAGCGCGTTTCCATCCTGCTGCCGGAGGAACTCGAGGAACATCCGGAGAGCGTGGGCAGGCCGCTGGATGGAACGGAAGTTTTCACGGTGGATGAAGCCGGGACCCGCCACCCGCCGGGAGTGGCGGGTGAACTGGTGATCCAGGGACCGCATCTGGCCGCAGGTTACTGGCTGGCGCCGGAAGAAACGGTACGCCGGTACCGGGACCTGGAAGGAGTACGGACGCTTTTCAGCGGAGACCAGGGGAGCGTGGACTCCCTGGGATACATCACGTTTCATTCGCGCAGCGATTTTGTCATCAAACATCGCGGCACGCGGCTGAGCCCCGCTGAGGTGGAAGAGGCGGCGTGTGCGATTCCGCAGGTCATCGCTGCAGGCTGCGTGAAGGATGACACCAGAGATCTGCTATTTCTGTTTGTGGCCAGCACGGAGGAAGGGATGACCGAAGCCGGAGTTCTGACCGGGCTGTCTGCGCGGCTGGAGCGTGGCAAGCTGCCAGACCGGGTAATCTTTCTGGCCGAACTGCCGCGAACCGGGAATCAAAAACTGGACCGCAAAGCGCTGCGCAATCTGCTCACCACTGTCTAAAGCAAGCTTATGAACCCCGCTTTTGCCAACCGCCTGGCCGACGAATATAGCACGCCCTTTTATGCCTATGATCTGGCACAGGTGGAAGAGCGCACGAAGGAATTGCGGGCGTCTCTGCCTGAAGGTGCCCGGCTGTATCATTCCTTCAAGGCCAATCCCCTGCCCCGCATTGCTGAAGAAATCCGCAAAGGCGGGGCGCAGGCTGAGATTACCTCCGAAGGCGAGCAGAAAGCAGCAATCGAAGCAGGACATGATTTGAGCCAGGCACTGTATGGTGGTCCTGGTAAAACGGCCGCAGAAATCCAGTCTGCCATCACTGCGGGAGTGCGGTGGTTTTCCTGCGAGTCCTGGCTGGATCTCAAGCGCCTGTCAGAGTCGGCTGTGGCGAATTCGGTGGAACTGCAAATCTTGCTGCGGGTGAATCCGGCAGAAGCCCCCAATGCACGGCTGGCCATGACAGGAGTGGAAAGCCAGTTTGGCTTTGATGAGACACTTTTCCATGCTCCGGATGCGGCTGAAAGGGTGCGCCAGCCCGGCATCTGCCTGCGCGGAGTGCATGTCTATTTTGGCACCCAGGTGGCCTCCGTGCAGGCATTGGCGGACAACACACGCAGGGCGCTGGAAACGGCCAGCCGGCTGGAGGAAACGCTGGGGCTTCAATGTACGGTGGTAAATGCAGGCGGGGGATTTCCATGGCCGTATGCCAACCATGCCTCCTATCCCGATCTGACTGGCCTGTGTGCGGCTTTGACCGCCGTCTGGGAAGCTTCTCCTATGCACAATAAGGCTGAGTTGTGGTTTGAAGCCGGAAGGTATCTTTGCGCCGGTGCCGGCAGCCTGGTGACGCGAGTCCTGGATGTGAAGCAATCCCGCACGCGGACGTTTGTGGTGCTGGACACTGGGATTCACCATCTGGGCGGCATGGCGGGCCTGGGTCGCATTCCACGGGGAGCGGTGACATTTCAGAATCTGAGCAGCGAAGAGGGGGCCGAAATGACGGCCGATATCGTAGGTCCGCTCTGCACACCGCTGGACAGTCTGGCCAGAGGAGTGAAACTGCCTGCAGTTGAACCCGGTGATTTGCTTGCCGTGCCCAATGTTGGCGCGTATGGACTGACCGCCAGTTTGATCGGTTTCCTCAGTCATGGGGCGCCTGCCGAGATTTCCTACCGCGAGGGGGAGGTCGTCCAGGTGTCCTGCTGGCGTACCGGCCACCAGACGATTTATCCTGCCGAGATTCCCTATTGATTTGATCCGCCATGTCCGATACCGCCTCCCGCCTGATCGCCCTGCTCCGCCCGCACCTGCGCCTGGTCCCGCCAGATGCGCCCATTCAATTGGATGATGATCTGGGCAGGCTGGGGCTGGATTCCTTGGAGTCCATCGAGGTGCTGATGGAAATTGAAACGGAATTCGGCATTCCGATACCGGACGATCTCATCACCGTAGAGACCCTGGCCACACCGGGCAATCTGCTGCGTGTCCTGGAAGAGCAACTGGCTTTGATTCCCCAGGCCTGACAGGGGTCACAGCCACCCACGCCAACGGTAGATCCAGGTGCCAATGGTTTCGTGAAACCAGGAATCAAACAGGTCGAATGAGCCGCGATAAGGCAGGTGCAGCCAGCTTCCTTCGCCGATCTGATTGTAGCTGCTCATGTAATGGCAGGGAACAGGAACGACAGGGACGCCAGCTTTGGCGAAGGTGGCGACGGACCGCGGCATATGACTTGCCGAGGTGACGAGGACGACTTTTTTCCACTCGCGGTCCCGGGCCAGTTTGGCCACTTTGAGGGCTTCGTCTCGCGTATTGGCACAAGTGCCAAGGCTGATGGACTCAAAGGACTGATCGGGAAAGCGCTTTAAGAAGTCTAGAATGGCATCTGCCTCGGAGTGCATCTGGCCGTCCTGTTTATATCCTCCCCCACCGATGACCAAAATGGGTGCCATGCCGGAAGCTGCCATGGAGAGGGCGGTGGCCAGACGGTCTGCGCCCCGCACGAGGTGCAAACCCATGGGCTCAGTGAGTGAAGGCTGGATGCCACCGCCCAGGCAGACAATGACGTCTGCGCCCTCCACATCCGCCGGTGCGGGCAGGGCGTAGCGGTTCTCCAATCCAGCCAGCAGCCATGAAGCCAGAGAGGTACAAGTGATGACTGTAAGAAGGAGCCAGGCAAGAGTGGGCAGTGCGGCCCAACGCCAAAGGCGCATCCAAACCATGCGGGCCACCCAGATGCCGAGCAAAAGCCAGACGAGGGTAAGCGGCTGAATGAGGGTGAAAAACCATCGGAGGAGAGTTTCCATAAAAGCGTTAATCAAGCCTCTTTTTAATTTGCTCCCAGGCAGCGTCCATTTCCTCCAAAGTGGCATCGCCAAGCTTTTTCCCCTGCCCTGCCAGGGCTTCTTCCACGGCGTGAAAACGGCGGACAAACTTTTCATTGGCGGCGGCCAGGGCGGCTTCCGATTCCACGCCCAGCTTGCGGGCCAGATTGACCACGCTGAACAGCAGGTCGCCGAGCTCTTCCTCAATGGCGATGGGACGGCCCGCTTTGACAGCCTCTTCCAGCTCAGCCGTTTCCTCGCGGATTTTGTCATACACGGGTGCTGAATCAGGCCAGTCGAAGCCCACCCGCGCGGCCTTCTTTTGCAGTTTTTGAGCCCGCATGAGGGATGGGAGCCCGTTGCCAACCCCATGCAGATGGCCTTCCTTTTGGGTGCCTTTTTCCTGGCGCTTGATGGCGTCCCACTGAGTGAGAACTGCGGCGGAGGTTTCCGCGCTGCCCTCGCCAAAAACATGGGGATGCCGGCGGATCAGTTTTTCCGTCAGGCCGGTGGCGACTGCATCCAGATCAAAAGCGCCTGCTTCCGCTGCGATTTCTGCATGGAGGACTGGCTGGAGGAGCAGATCACCCAACTCGTCACAGATTTGGGCGGAATCGCCGCTGCGGATGGCATCTACCACTTCGTAAGCCTCTTCCAGCACATGCGGGATGAGGGTTTCATGGGTCTGCTCCTGATCCCAGGGACAGCCACCCGGAGCACGCAGGCGGTGGACGACATAGCGCAAACGGGTGATGGGATCGGGATGATCAAGACTCATGCCAGCACGGGATAGCTGGAAAAGCGGCAGATGAAACGTGAAAATGATTGATTCACCGTCAGCCGCGCCTACCTCATGCATCGTTACACCTGACAGCAGCGTAACTTTTCCTCACCCAACTTTATACCTATGGCCTCCGAAGCAGTCCTCAATCTGAACGAATCCAACTTCCAGACGGAAATCTCCAGCAGCACGGTCCCTGTGATTGTGGACTTCTGGGCTGAATGGTGCGGTCCCTGCCGGATGCTGACCCCGATCCTGGAACAGCTGGCCGCTGAAAAAGGTGATGCCGTGAAAGTGGCCAAGGTGAATGTGGATGAAAACCCGAATCTGGCCGCCCAGTACAATGTGCGGTCTATCCCGATGCTGCTGTTCATCAAGAACGGCGAAGTGAAGGATACTGTGGTGGGCGTGCAGTCCAAGGATGCCCTGTCCAAGAAGCTGGATGCGCTGGCATAAGCCGCCGCGGATCTTATTGAATTTAAAAGCCAGTCTCCGTGAGGGGATTGGCTTTTTTCTTGGATAAAGAAGGGCGTGTGAAGTTTATTCTGCGACAGCTTTCACATTGCCCAGTTCGGCTTCACATTCGACGAGACCGAGAGCCCATTTGATGCCGCCGAGGATGTGCTCCTGATAGGTGCGGGCGATCTCGGGGGTGTTTTTGCGATCTTTAGTATCGGCTTTCCAGGTCGGATCCCAGACGTCTTCACGGTGGCCCAGCGAAGTGTAGAAGACTTTGCCTTTGCCAAAGTCTTTGCACCAGGAGACGGGGTAATAACCTGGAGTGCCTTCATTCGGGTGCGCATTCAGGCCCATGAGAGCATGAACGGTAGCGGGATCGTAGTTTTTGAAGATGTAAATTTCATCAAACACCCGCCAGCCGGCGGGGATGGGCTTGGTGGCGGGATGAGCGGGATTGTGAAGGATGGGCTGGACTTCCACCTGGGCCTTATGGGTGAGAAACTCGCCGCCGAGCATGTCCACGTAACCACGGAAGGGATGGTAGGTATCGCCACCGGAATGCATGGCGATGAAGGCCTTGCCGCCTTTGATCAATTCCACGAAACCTTCGCGGTCCGGGAACTGGAGGTCGCCGGTGGTGTTGGCGAAGATGAAACCGTCGTAGTCCTTGATTTTGTCCAGGGCCATTTTATCCGCCATGTAAGCTTTTACCTGCTCAGTCCACACGGCATTGGCCGCATTGTAGCCGGCCAGTGCCTGGCTGTAGTTTTCCTGGCGGGTCTTGAAGGCTTCGTCGGTTTCTTTGAGTTTCTTTTCAGGTGCGCGGCCTGGGTTTTTGGGCTGGCCGGGAGGCTGCTGGACAAAGTCCACGGTGAAGGCACCGGAGGATTTGCCGATTTCAGCCAGGACTTTTTCGGCGGTCTCAATGGAAGAGTGCCGGAAGCCGGTTGTGACGGTGACGACGAGGAGTTTTTTAGGCGCATCAGCCGCCTGGGCGGTGACGGTGGCCAGGACGGCCAGCAAGGTGAAAAAGGAACGGCGGAGCATAAGGGTGGGGTTGGTTTGACAGGGACACAACGCGGGCTAAGGTATCTCCCTTGCCAACACGGAAGCGGGGACGACCCCGCCGCTCCATTTTTCACATCAGGGACGGCCCTGGCAACACTTGTTTAAAATGGCTTGGATCTATCTTGTTCTCGCAGGCATTACTGAAATCGCATGGGCCATCGGCCTGAAACATACACACGGGTGGACCCGGCTTGGCCCTAGCATCGTTACCGCTGCTTTGATGGTGGTGAGCTTTGGCTTTCTTTCCCAGGCTCTGAAGACGCTTCCAATCGGGACAGCTTATGCGGTCTGGACGGGCATTGGGGCTGTGGGCACGGCAATCGTGGGTATCGTCTTTTTCGATGAACCGCGTACGGCCATCAGGCTGATCTGCATCGGGCTGATCATGGCGGGTATCATTGGACTGAAGATGAGTGCGGAGGCGTGAACAAGCCGGAGAGGTACTGTGGCTTTAAAGACCCACCTGGGGAAGCCCCAGAAGGCGGCGGCGAAGCATGTCCATGGCGGCCTGGGAGGTGAGCAATTTGAAACGGTCCCGGCTGATGGGAAAGAAGAAGCGACGGACCAGGGTTTCCTGCCCCTTGGTGGCGAGACCGATAAAGACAGTTCCTGCGGGTTTTTCCTGCGTGCCGCCGGTGGGACCGGCGATGCCGGTGATGGAGAGGGCGTGATCCGCACCCGAGGTGGCCAGACAGCCATCCGCCATGGCACGGGCGACGGGTTCACTCACAGCGCCGTGAAGGTCCAGAAGGCTGGCTGGCACGCCGAGGTGCTTTTGTTTGGCTTCATTGGCGTAGGTGACAAAGCCGTGGCCAAAGACTTTGGAAGAGCCGCTGACATCGGTTAGCCGGCTGGAAAGGTAACCGCCGGTGCAGGATTCCGCCGTGGCCAGCCACTGGCCCCGTTCTGCGAGGCTATGAATGATGACCTCCTCCAGCACGCGGCGGTCTTCTGAGATGATGAATTCACCGAGGCGGTCTCGGACGATCTGCGCGCCGCGCAGTACCGGCTCCGGCTGTCCGGCCAGCCGCACATCCACATCGCCCTTGCCGATGCAGTAACCCAATTCCAGCCCCGCAACAGCTTCCAGCTCCTTTTCGGCTTTTTCGACAATGTCGGATTCTCCAATACCGGTGAGTTTTAAATAGAGGACGAGGCGGGACAGGCCATCCGGGGATAGGGCGCGGAGGCGGGGCTCGACACAATTTTCGACCATGGGCTTGATCTCGCGGGGCGGGCCTGGGAGCAGGAAAATGTGACTGTGCCATCCACGTGCAGCCCCGAGTTGTGCGGGAAAATAAAGCCCCGGAGCGGTACCAAAGGCATTTTCCAGCACCTCTGCCCCCACAGGAACCATGGCCTGGCGCAGGGTGGCGGGAGAGACGGGCTTATTGCGCTTGATAAAATAGGCCTCCAGGTGCGCGGTGACCTCAGGATTCTGCACCATGGGCAGGCCGAGGAGTTCAGCGGTAGATTCGCGGGTGACGTCGTCATTGGTGGGACCAAGACCGCCGGAAACGAGGACGACATCAGCGCGAGAGGCAGCTTCCGCGATGGCTTCACGCACGGCACCGCCATCGGGGACAACGGTCTGCCGGGCAACCTCGATTCCCAGAGCGGCCATGCGCTGGCCGATCCAGGCGGCATTGGTGTTGATGGTATCACCGAGGCAGAGTTCGGTGCCGGTATTGACGAGTTCAAGGCGCATGGAGTGGGAGCAGATAGCGGTGAAGAGGGAGGACATCAAGGGGCCAGATCAGGTGATGGTTTGATGATGCTTTTGCGTCTTCGAATGATCTTCTGGCCTTGGTGCAAGAAGAATCGTCAAATTCCAACCTTTACCAAGTTGCAAGCGTAGCAAAAGCGTCCCATTCTGCCACACCCCATAGCCATGACAGCCTCCGTGCCCTTCCGGGCAAATTCAGACCTCCTCGACGCCCAATACACAGACTGGAAAAAAGATCCTGGTTCCGTAGATACGACCTGGGCGTCTTTCTTTGAAGGATTCGAACTCGGCATGGCCGAGCTCTCCAAAAGGCAGGCAGGCGGCGCAAAACCCGATGCCAGCTACTGTGAGACGCTTTCGGAGAAGACGCTGAACTTCCGCATGCGGGTGACCAACGCCATTCTGGTCTTCCGCTCTCTCGGCCATATCGCAGCGCACGTGGATCCGCTTTCTCCCTCAGCACCGGATTCAGCCACCCTGTCGGTGGAAGGACTGGGCTTTAGTAAGGAAGAGCTGAACGAGGAAGTGCAGACGCACATGTTCCGCAATGGCCAGCCCATGAAACTGCAGGCGATGCTGGAAGAGCTGCGCCGGATTTATTGTGGCAAGACGGGCTATGAGTTCATGCACATCCACACGCCGGAGATTCAAAACTGGCTGATGGAGCGCATTGAAAACCGCCCCTTTGAACCCGCCCCGGCTGCTGAACTGCAAATTGACGCGCTGCGCTGGCTGCTGGAAGCGGAGACTTTTGAGCGCTTCCTGCACCGTCGTTATGTGGGCCAGAAACGCTTTTCAGTGGAAGGGGGCGAGTCTCTCCTCGTCGCTCTGGAGACCATCCTGGAAAACCTGCCCCGACTGGGAGCCAAAGAAATCATCATGGGCATGGCCCACCGCGGCCGTCTGAGCGTGCTGGCGAATTTCCTGCGCAAGCCGCTGGAATCTCTGTTTTACGAGTTCAGCGAAAACTACGTGCCCAACATGGTGGCCGGTGACGGGGATGTGAAATACCACCTCGGTTTTGAAACGGTACGCAAGACGCGCAGCGGCGATGACATTGCCGTGATGCTGGCCCCGAACCCGAGCCATCTGGAAGCGGTGGACCCTGTGGTGGAAGGCATGGCCCGCGCGCGCCAGCGGATGCTGGGTGACACGGCTCAACGCAAACAGGTGATCCCGGTGCTCATTCACGGTGATGCGGCCTTTGCCGGCCAGGGCATTGTGACGGAGGTGCTCAACCTTTCCCAGCTTCCAGGTTACAGCACGGGCGGTACCATCCATGTGGTGGTGAACAACCAGATCGGCTTTACCACCCTGCCTGCGGATGCACGTTCCACCCGGTATTGCACGGATGTGGCCAAGATGATTGATGCTCCGATCATCCATGTAAATGGAGACTGCCCGCTGGAAGTCGCGCATGCAGCCAAAATGGCGATCGAATTCCGCCAGACTTTCGGACGGGATGTGGTCATTGATATCGTCTGCTATCGCCGCTACGGCCACAACGAGACGGATGAGCCGGCTTTCACCCAGCCGAACATGGCGCGATCCATCGCTGCGCATCCTTCGACTGCGGCCATCTATCGTGGCACGCTGCTGCAAAACGGCGTGCTGGATGAAGACGGTGCCAACGCTCTGCAAAAGGAGCTTGAAGACGAACTGGAGGATGGGGTGAAAACCCTTGCTGAACGCGAAGCCACCATGGGAGACAATCCCTACGAGGGCAGCATGACCGAACCGCAGCCGCCGTTTTCTTTTGGCTCTCCTGCAACCGGCATTGAAGAAAGCCAGCTCAAGTCCCTGGGTGAAAAGCTGCTCCAGACGCCTGAAAGCTTCCGCCTGCACCCGACTATCGCCAAGCGCTTCCTTGCTGCCCGCAAAAAGGCTGTGGAAGCCGGTGAGGGCATTGACTGGGCCTATGCTGAATCCCTGGCCTTTGGCTCCCTGCTGACAGACGGGCTGGGAGTCCGCCTCAGCGGGCAGGACGTACGTCGTGGCACATTCAGCCAGCGGCACTGTGTATTTTACGACACCGAAACCCGCGAACGCCACATTCCGCTGAACAACCTGGCTGAAGATCAGGGACGTTTCTGCGTCTATAACAGCCTTTTGTCCGAAGCTGCGGTTCTGGGCTTTGACTATGGTTATACGCTTCTGGCACCGAATGTCCTGATCTGCTGGGAAGCGCAGTTTGGCGATTTCGTCAATGGTGCCCAGGTCATTATTGACCAGTTCATCGCCAGTGCCGAAAGCAAGTGGCAGCGCCCGAGCCAGATCACGCTGCTGCTGCCTCATGGCTATGAAGGCCAGGGACCGGAACACTCCAGCGCCCGTCTGGAGCGGTTCCTCCAGCTTTCGGCCGGCCGTAACTGGGCCGTCTGCAACTTCACCACGCCTGCCCAGTATTTCCACGCGCTGCGCCGCCAGATGAAGCGTGAATTCCGTAAGCCGCTCATCGTCATGACGCCGAAGAGCCTGCTGCGCCATCCCAAGTGCGTTTCCAAGCTCAGCGATATGGGCGAAGGCACCAGTTTCCGGGAGATCATTGATGATGAAAACCTGCTGGGGCCCGCCGAGCGCGTGACCCGTCTGATTCTGTGCACAGGCAAAGTCTATTATGACCTGATGGAGTTCCGCGAGCAGAACAAGATCAAGAATGCGGCCATCATCCGCATTGAGCAGCTTTATCCGCTGCATGAAGATCTGCTTAAAGAACTGGTGGCCCGCTACCCGCGTGCGCAGAAAAAGTGGGTCTGGTGCCAGGAGGAGCCCCGCAACATGGGTGCCTTCAACTACATCCGCAACCGCCTCTCCGAGATCTCCGGCCACCGCGTGCGTTATGCAGGCCGCGAACGCAGTTCCAGCCCCGCCGCAGGCTCCAAAGCCATCCACGTCCTGGAGCAGGAGAAATTGGTGGAAGATGCCTTCTCCGTTTGATCGCCGGAACCCAAGACCCTTTATTACTCTTTAGCTATGCCTGACATCAAAATCCCTGCTCTTGGCGAATCCGTCGCCGGAGGTCAAATCGCCAAATGGCACTTCAACAATGGAGATGCCGTCAAAGTGGGCGACGTCCTGCTGACCCTGGAAACCGACAAAGTGGCCGCCGAGGTCACCGCCGAAACTTCCGGCGTTTTGACCATTGGCAGCCAGGCCGGTGACGATGTGGAAGTAGGAGCTGTCGTCGGCAGCATCGCTGAAGGCGCAGCCGCACCCGCTGCCAAGGAAGAGCCCAAGCCAGCACCAGCCGAAGATAAACCCGCAGCCAAGGTAGAAGAACCCAAAACGGCTCCTGCACCGGAGGCCAAACCTGCGCCCGCGCCGAAGGCAGAACAGGCCCCCGCTCCGAAACCTGCTGCGGCCCCTGCAAAGCCTGAGGGCCGGACGACCCGCAAGAAAATGAGCCCGCTGCGCAAGAAGATTGCTGAGCAGCTTGTCAGCGCCCAGCAGACGGCAGCCATCCTGACCACCTTTAACGAGTGCGACATGAGCAACATCATGGCCATGCGCTCCAAGCTGCAGGACAGCTTCGTCAAAACCCACGGAGTGAAGCTGGGCTTCATGTCCTTTTTTGTGAAGGCTGTGGTGGAAGCATTGAAAGCAGTGCCAGCCATCAATGTGCGGGTGGATGGCGATGAGATCGTCCAAAACCACTTCTATGACATTGGCGTGGCCGTAGGCACTGAAAAGGGCCTGATCGTGCCTGTCCTGCGTGACACAGACCAGAAGTCCTTTGCTGAGATCGAGAAAGACATCCTTGCTTACGCAGCCAAGGCCAAGGAAGGCAAAATCTCCATTCCAGATCTGACGGGCGGCATTTTCACCATCTCCAATGGAGGTGTCTATGGTTCCCTGCTCAGCACACCCATCATCAATCCCCCTCAGAGTGCCATCCTGGGCATGCACACCATCCAGCAGCGCCCGGTGGCCGTGGACGGCCAGGTGGTGATCCGTCCGATGATGTATCTGGCCCTCAGCTATGACCACCGCGTGGTGGATGGCAAAGAAGCCGTGACTTTCCTCATTCGTATCAAAGACTGCATTGAGAATCCGGCCCGGATGCTTGTAGGTGCATAAATTGATACGAACTTTCACGTTCGTTGAACAATTATAGGTGTCAGGTGCTCTATAACAAGGAAGCTGCTTCCTTTGTTGGCCCAGGGCCTGCACTTCTCCATGTCCCCGCTCCCCCCCATACCTCCGCCTAACCCGCGCAGCCCGTTTGTGTGGCTGCGTAACAAGTTTCTGGCGGGACTGGCTGTGGCATTGCCACTGCTGATCACGTTCTGGATTCTCCAGAGCGCGTATCATCTTCTGCACGGATGGAGCGTCACCTTGGTGGATTTCATGGCCCGATTTATCAATGAACTGGTAGGCCGTGTCATCGTGGATCCGAGTTCTCCCACCTATCAGCATGTTCTTACCTTTGTGGGGTTCCTGATCCCGCTGATCGTTTTTCTGGCACTCGGTGTCATGGCCACCAATGTTCTTGGCGTGCGCGTGGTCACGGCCATGGACAAGCTTTTGCTAAGCGTTCCTCTGGTTTCCTTCATCTACAAATCGCTCAAGCAGGTGATTGACGGCTTCAAGGGGCTGGGGGGAAGACAGAATTTCAAGCGGGTGGTGTATGTGGACTACCCATCAGGCGACATGAAGATGCTTGGTTTTGTGACCGGCCAATATCTGGATCCTGAACAGAACAAAGTGCTGGCCGCTGTTTTTATCCCCGGTGCACTCAGCCCGATGACAGGTCTGCTTTTGGTGGTGCCGATTGAGCAGGTGACCGATGCTCCGCTGACGGTGGAAGATGCCATGAAGCTGATTTTCTCAGGTGGCCTGATTGTGCCCCCCCGGCTGGCGGCCCCGGCTTCCAAACCGGACATCAACCCAGCCCCCCTGCCAGTGGCGGAGGATGCCGAAGAGGAGGAGACCGCACCTGAGCTACCCATGGGCCTGCCCAGGGCCGAAGATTTTGATTCCGGGGATCCTGACATCCTCAGCGACAGCGAGCTGGAGGCTGCGGAACTGACCGGAGCACGCTCCCCTGGACGCCGCATTTTGAGCGCCCTTTCATGGAAGAAAAAATAGTGTTTATAAAAAGCTGCTGCCACGCCTTGCACTCGACACATTGTCTGCCAAGGATAAGCGCTCCCAACACATGAGCGACCCCATCCGACACGAGTGCGGCATTGCCGTAGTCCGGTTGAAAAAACCTTTGGCCTATTACCAGGACAAGTACGGCACAGCCCTTTATGGACTGGAGCGCCTGTTCGGTCTGATGGCCAAGCAGCGTAACCGTGGCCAGGACGGCATCGGCATCGGCTGCTGCAAACTGGACATGCCTCCAGGTGCCCCGTACATGTTTCGCGTCCGCTCTACCAAATCCGCCGAGGCTATTGGTGAAGTGCTGGCCGATGAAATGAAGGAGTTTGGCAGGATCGCCCGCCGGGTGAATGCCGAGCGCAAGGAGCAGAGAGACGAACTGGGCATCGAATACGTCAAATTTGAAGACGATCCGGAGGCCATCAAAAGGGAGTTTGAACTCGCCGGTGAAGTCAATATGGGCCATTTGCGCTATGGCACGAGCGGCGCTTTTGGCAAAGGCAGCCTGCATCCCTACATCCGCCGCAGCACCTGGCCGACGCGCAGCCTGATGGTGATGGGGAATTTTAATCTCACCAACTCAGGCGAGCTGAACAGCCTCATGATGAAACGGGGACAGCATCCCGTTTTCGATACGGATACGCAGACCGTTTTGGAAGAAATCGGCTTCCAGCTGGATGAAGCTCACACGGATCTCTACCACAAGATGCGGGACACCGGTATCCCACCGGAAAACATTACGCAGCACATCAGCCAGCAGCTGGATGTGGCGCAGATAATCCGCAAATCCGCCGAACTGTGGGATGGAGGCTACACCATCGCCGGAACCATCGGCAACGGTGATTTTTTCATCATGCGTGACCCGCAGGGCATCCGTCCCTGCCACATGTATGAGGACGATGAAGTCGTGGCTTTCGCCTCTGAGCGTGTGGCTTTGATGACGGTGTTTGAAGTGGGGGAAAATGATATCCGGGAGCTGCCGCCCGCGCATGTGTGCGTGATCAAATCCTCCGGGGAGCAGTCCATCACTCCCTTCATGAATTCTGACCTGCCACTGCGCCCCTGCTCGTTTGAGCGCATCTACTTTTCACGCAGCAATGACTCCGTCATCTACCGTCAGCGCAAGGCGCTGGGAGAGCAGATGGTGCCGCAGCTTATCGAGGCCATTGGCAACGACTGGGAGCACACCGTCACCAGTTTCATTCCGAACACGGCTGAAACGGCCTACCACGGCTTTCTCGACGGCTTGCGTTACAAACGCCGGCAAGAAGTCAAGGACGCCATCCTGGAGATGGTACGCAGCGGCACGCTGGATGAACCGGCCCTGGATGACCTAATCCTGCGCAACTGGCCGCGGTCTGAAAAGATCGCCCACAAGGACATCAAGATGCGCACCTTCATCGCCCAGGAAAGCGGGCGTGACCAGCTTGTCTCCAGTGTCTATGACATCACCTATGGGGTGGTGACTCCCAATGACAACCTGGTCGTTATTGACGATTCCATCGTGCGCGGTACGACGCTGAAAAAGAGCCTGTTGCGCATCCTGGCCCGCACCGATCCGCAGCGCATCATTGTCTGCTCCACCGCCCCGCAGATCCGCTACCCGGACTGCTACGGCATTGACATGTCGGAACTGGGCAAATTCATTGCCTTCCAGGCCGCGATTGCGCTGCTCGATGAACGGGGCATGCGCCATGTGGTGAAAGACACCTACCTGGCCTGCAAAGAAGAATTGAAGAAGCCCAAGTCTGAGATGCGAAATGCGGTGAAGGCCATCTACGCACCCTTCACGGATATTGAACTCTCTGCCAAGATCAGCGAACTGGTCTATCCGCAACACACGGCCTGGAAGGGTGAGGTGCGCGTCATTTTCCAGTCCATCGAAGGCCTGCACAAAGCACTCGGACCTGAATATGGCGACTGGTATTTCAGCGGCGACTACCCGACTCCTGGCGGTTTCTCCACAGTGAACCGGGCATTCATCAACTTCTTCGACGGCAAGGGCGGCCGGGCTTACGACACCCTTCTGTGAGCAAACCGTGATCCATTGGTTCACTCCAAAGCAGGAGAGGTAAGCCAGGCTTTCACTCGCAGAAAGGTTCGGTCTGCGGCCATTTCGGGCGGAAGGGTTGCAATGATACGGTCTCCGTTGCGGATGATCGTCGCTCCATCCGTCTCATGGACCACCTCCTGCCAGGAATCCGGCAGGAGGGTGGTGGATTTCTCTATCATCCAGCTCACGTCCGTGCGCACCGCTGGCTGATGAAATTCGAGCAGGGTCGTGGTACCGTTTTCGGGAGTAGTGACCGTTGAGAGATGCGGTTTACGAACTTCATCTTCAGACAAATCCTGGGAAGGATCTGTACCAAAAAGGTATTCCAGCATATTTGCCAGGCCATCTCCATCACTGTCCGCGGTAAGATCCGGTGCCGAAGCCGCCAGATAATAATATCCCCAAATTGGCAGATCGTCCAAGTCGGGAGGGTATTGCTCAAACAAGAGCGCTGTTGCCGCTTTCAAATCCGGCAGCGGGCCGATGGCCGTTGACGTGTCTCCCGCTTGTTCCTGACCTGTCTCCTTCAATATTTGGCGGATTTCTCCGGGAGACAGTTGAACCTCCGATATGTTAAGAGCGACTGCCTGCAACAAAGCTGCTGCAGACACGACGATGGGGGTCGCTGAACTGGTGCCGCTAAATCCCGCAGTGTATGACTGTCTCGGGTCCGCGCCGTAAACATAAGTGCCAGAGCTGCTGCTCGATGTGGTAAAAACGCTTCCTCCCCAGGCTTGCATGTCCACCCTGCGGCCATAGGTGCTGAATGAACGCTTCACCCGATATTGATCCCCGGCTCCTACAATGATGGCACCGCTATCCCCCCGGGCGTGGTAAGGATCAAACATGGCATCGTCCAGATTTTGGTTTCCATTGCCAGCAGCAGCGATGGTCAGAACTCCGGCATTGGTGCCTGTCCTGACAGAAGTCCAAACACTTTGATTGTATTCAGCAGGTACATAATCTGAATCAGGTCCAGGGCCGCCTGTCTGCATTTCTAAAACGACAATGTCCCCGGGACCAGAAGCAACAATGGCAGCCAGAACGCAGGCTGCCCGGTATTGAGCACCTGTGGTCAGGGTCGAGTATTCGGGATAAAACCAATAATCACAATCTGGTGCACCTCCACTGGTTCCATAACCATTATCGCCTGAGGCCATGATTCCCAACACTGATGTCCCATGTCCCATGCCAAAGCCGGTATATCTGGAAACGACTTCCGGCTGCATCTTTACCAGGCCGGAAAGATCTTCGTGATCCATATTGAGATCGTATTCACAATCGCTGATGCGGATTCTGGCATCACCACGGATTCCGTATTCGTTCCACACGTGGTCAATATCCACCCCGATATCGGCCCATCGGTACCTTTGGTGGCTGACAAGGAGAGGAGTGGGCGGAGCAATATCCTCCGCAGGAGGAGGCGGCAAAAGATCCATCGCTTCTAGTTCCACCCACTCCACCTCATCCATGGCGTGGAAGTCTTGAGCCAGACTGACCACCTTTTGCCGTGTCGGCAAAGGCAGTTTTACTTCGATCATAGCGGCAAGATCAGCCTGGGCTTCCCCCGTCATTTCAGCCGCCCTTCGGGTGAGTGCGGCAATTTGTTCATCACTTGCCGTATGCAGCCGATGAAAATTAAGCCTATGGGAGTCAGCCAGCTCCGTCAGCCCGTTCAAGGATTTTGATTCCTTTGCGTGCAGCAGCAATCTTCCATTCTGATCAGCACGCGCGATTAATGGATCAGCAAGTTTGACTGTCAGTTTGAGATCCTGGCCTTCAGGCACATGCAAGGGCTCCTTGGGCGGGATGACACGAGGCTTTAGAGATTTCAAAAAGGCCGCCTCTTCTGCAGACATCATCGGTGATGATCTGATGATAACCCGTTTTTCAGCCACATCATTTTCACCGGATTTCGTCCTCAAAAGTAATGCTGTTCGCGCATCAACTTCTGTTGGTGGCGGCCTCGGAGCGTCATTTTTGGGAGCCAGCGTGTCCGCCTGATCAATACGGGGCACGAAAGCGCCACCGTCCCCATGATTAGACTTCCAGTTAAGAATAAAAGCTACAGCAACAGCCAATAAAAATAGCAGCCAAAGTGAAGCTCGTCGAAAATTCATCCAGGTAGGCTCTTAATTTAAACATCCCATGTCACGATGAAAGTGAAATGTATTTCTAAATTGAGCGAAAATCACAACAGCCTGAACCGGCGGGTTTAATAATTTGAGGCCCCTGATTTCGTGACACGGAATTCACATAAGCCTGTTGCCTTTATGCCCGGCAAATGCTCCTCTGCCCTTCCCTCCCATGTCCGATCTCACCCCTGATGAGCTTCAACGTTATGCCCGGCACCTGGCCATGCCGGAATTCGGCCTGGCTGGGCAGCGGAAGCTGAAGGCGGCAAAAGTTTTGTGCATTGGTGCTGGGGGGCTGGGCTCTCCCATCACCATGTATCTGGCGGCCGCTGGCGTGGGCTGCCTGGGCTTGGTGGACCCGGATGTGGTGGAGGTATCGAACTTGCAAAGACAGCTTCTTTTTGGCCAGAGTGACATCGGGCGGCCCAAGCTGGAGGCGGCACGGGACCGTCTGATGGACATCAATCCCCACCTGGAAGTGCGCCTGCACCGGGAAATGTTTACCGCCGCCAATGCCCGTGAGATTGCGGCGGACTATGATGTCATTATTGACGGAACGGATAATTTTCCAACACGCTACCTGTCCAATGACACGGCTGTCTGGCTGGGCAAACCGAACGTGTATGGCAGCATCCTGCGTTTTGAAGGACAGGTGGCCGTGTTTGCCCCGCATCTGGATGCCCCCTGCTACCGCTGCATGTCCCCTGCCCCGCCGAAGCCCGGCCTGGTGCCTTCGTGTGCCGAGGGCGGTGTGCTGGGCGTGCTTCCCGGCCTGGTGGGCACACTGCAGGCGCTGGAGGCCATCAAGCTCATCACCGGCATTGGGCAACCTTTGTTAGGCCGCCTGCTGCATGTGGACACGCTCAGCCTGAGGTTTCGCACGTTTAACCTGCGGAGCGATCCTGACTGCCCGGTCTGCGGCGACCATCCCACCATCACTGAACCCATTGATTACCAAGGCTTCTGCGGCATGACCCCTCCCCCCAATGTCCCCACCCTGACCGTCCAGCAACTGCATGAAAAACGCCAAAAGGGGGAGGACCACTTCCTCCTGGATGTACGTGAGCCGGATGAGTACGCAACTGCCCGCATTGAAGGCTCCACGTTGATCCCTCTGGGCGAGGTGGCCTCACGATCCGCTGAGATTCCGCGTGACCGGACCGTGCTGGTTCATTGCCGCTCCGGCATGCGCAGCGCCAAGGCGGTGGCCGCTCTTCAAGAACAGGGCTTCACAGATGTCTGGAATGTCGCGGGCGGCATCCTGGCCTGGGCCAGAGAGATAGATCCTTCCGTTCCCGCAGCCTGATCCCCCTTCCCCCCCCTCATGGACCTTTCCTGGATTGACGATTTCCTGCCCACGTTTCGTTGCCCGCACACGCATCAGACACTGCGCTGGGCCACGGCTGAAGACTTGCTGCACCATCAGCATCCCGCCGAGAAACAGGCGCTGGTCAGTGAAGACGGCTCACGCCTCTTTCCCATAGAGGAGGGCATCCCGGTGCTGCTGCCGTAGCGGCGGGGCGGGCCTACTCCTCGCCGGCTTTCCAGCCAGGGCCGCGCAAGACATAACCCAGGCGCTTTCGCCAGGGCAAAGAACTGCGCCGCACATCCGCCCACATGTCCCGCCATTCATGCAGAACGATGTTCACCGGCCCGCGATCTTCGATCCTTTTGGTTAGACCGTAGCGCACGGGTTCTTCCGGAAGCTCGGCCTGAAAGGTGCCGAAAAGCTTGTCCCACAGAATGAGGCACATGCCCATGTTTTTGTCCAGATAACGGCCATTGGAGGCATGATGCACCCGGTGATGGCTGGGTGTGACCAGCACATGCTCCAGCCAGCCCATGGAGCGGATACGCTCCGTGTGAATGAGGCTGCCGTAGATCTGCGTGGCAGCATACATGAAAAGGATGTCTAACGGCTCAAACCCCAACCAGGCGATGGGGAGAAAGTAGAGGGTGCGATAAACTGGCTGAAAAACAGAGGACCGGAATCCTGTGGTCAGATTAAACTCTTCCGACGAATGATGCGTCACATGCACCGCCCAAAACAGGCGGCAGTGATGATCCACGAAATGCAAAACGTAATAGGCCAGGTCCTGCAGCAGGAACAGGGCCGCCCAATACAGCCAGCCCTGCTCCAGGTCCATCACCCGCCGGTTCCAAAACCAGAGCAGCAGCGGCAGCACCAAAACGGCCCGCAGCAGGAGATCCAGGCTGCCGTTCAGGGCGGCCATGTAAAAATTGGTCAGCGTCTCCCGCCGGGTGTAAGCCCGGATACCATGGAAATGGGTGACGATGATCTCCAGGAGAATGGCCCCCAGGATCACCGGCACGGTGATGAGCAACAGCAGTTGTTCACGAAACAGTTCCATGGCTGGTCATGCGCCGGCCAGGATCAGGCCTTGCGGGATTTGACGTAGTCGAGGATTTTTTGGTCATCGCCATCCGCCGCCCAGACCACGCGCAGGAAATCGGCCGGATGGATGTCATGTTTGGATAAAAAAGCCCGGTCTCCGCCGCAGCAGAACATGGTGTCCGGGTCCATTTCCCCCTTCAGTTTGGCACGAGCCTTGGCGATGATGCGTGGCAGCCAGACATAGCCATCCATGTCCGCCGTTTTTGCCGGAAGCTCCGAAGGGACGATGACCTTTGTGCTTGGCACGCCTTTTTGAATGGTCAGGAAATAATCCCGGCGCACGGCGGCGATGAGCAGCGCGGTGATTGCAGTGGGATCCTCGCCACCGGAGCTGACGTTATCTTCAACGAAGTCGAAAAACTCCCTTTCCCGGCAGCCGATGGCCTTGAGGAAATCCTGGTCCTCGTCGCTGAACCAGCTTTCGAAGTCCTTGTTGCCCTCATCGTATTCGTCCACGCAGGCGTCGAAGAGTTCCACAAAATACGAGTCCCAGATGTAATGCTTCATAAGTGGCACATGCATAAACACGACCCGGCCTCAGGGCACGCGAAAAGTTTGGAAGATGGCTGCAGGCGCACCGCCACGACTGCTACCGGCGCTGCAATCTGAAGCTTAAAGCCGCCAGGAAAAAAGTGGCCAGGATCATCAGAGTGCTCAGGGCATTGATCACAGGCAGGTTTCGGCTGGTTTTCATCATGCTGGCCACCCGCAGGGGCAGCGTCGTGTTTCCTGGGCCTGAGACAAAAAAGGTGATGACGTAATCATCCATGGAAAGCGTGAAGGCCAGCAGGCCCCCGGCCAGGATGCCTGGGAGTAGCATGGGAAGCAGCACCCGCCGCAGTGTCTGCAAGCGCGTGGCCCCCAGGTCCCGTGCTGCATCCAGAAGCGTCATGTCAAAGTCTTGCAACCGCCCCATGACGACCAGGGTCACGTAACTGACGCAGAAAGTCACATGGGCGATCCAGATGGTCAAAAAACCGGTCTCCACTCCCAAGGCTACAAACAAGGCCAGCAGGGACATGCCCATCAGGAGGTCCGGCAGCGCCAGCGGCAGGGTGACGAGGCTGTGATGCACCGATTGCAAGCGGGAGCGGAACTGATGCAGTACCCAGGCGGCCATCGTGCCCAGGACCATGGCCGCGAGACTGGCAAGACAGGCAATTTTTAAGGTGAGGAAGAGAGAGTCCCAGACCTCGTCCGCGTCCCAAAGACGCTGGTACCATTTCCAGGTGAAGCCCTCCCATTCGCCGCCGAACCTGGAATCATTGAATGAATTCACCATCAGCACGACCAGGGGAGCGTGCAGGAAAAGAATGACGGTGAAAGTGACGACACGGGCGGGCATCCGGGCAGGAAAATGAGGCAGGCTTTATAAATGATCAATCCCGCACTTGCCTGCATGAAACGGGTTTGTTCAAGCAATTGCCGTGATACGAAAAGTGCGGCTCTGGCCAAGCCCGGCCGTCTCGCCAACCTTTTTGCCCATCAGCTTTGCACCCAAAGGTGAAGCGGGGGTGATGACGAGAATTTCCTGCCCATCCACAACGATCTCGGTGCCACCGGCAGCGGGCCCGACAAAGTAATGGTTCTCACCGTTGAGAGTCACCAGGGAGCCGGGCCTCACTTCATCCTGGGCTTTCGGGTCCTGGGCCAAATTTTGATAAAGGTGGACGGCCTGCTGCACCTCCGCCACACGCTGCGCCTGGCCCCTGGCCACATAAGAGGCCTCCAGAGTGCGGGTGTCATACTTATTTTCCGCCTTGCTGTCGGGATCTGTCGCCGCAGCATAAGAGGCACGGGCACCGCGTGTCAGCATCTTCAGTTCCTCTTCCAGGGTTTTCAGGATGGCGGCAAGGACAGCAGTTTTTTTCATGAACCGGGATTCATAGGAAGGGCGGGCCCAATAGAAAAGGGGCAATCCCTGGAGATTTGCAGGGGACGTTGGGACTTCCCAATAAACAAGTTTAAATTTTTCACCTCAAGTTTATTTAATTTCCATAATTTCATGCTATTTTCATGATCTCAACATCGAATGGCTCCTCCCGAATCACCCGCTGCCAAGCCCAAAAAGCGTGTGCGCCTGACACCCTGGCGCGGGCCCATTCATTTTCTGCTGCTGCTGACGACGAGCAGTCTGACGCTGATGCTGCCGCTTTTTTATGTGTTTGTGGTGGTGCTCATGGGTTTTTATGTGGGGTGGCTGGGGTTCGAATGGGTGACGTCCCTGGCACTGGCGGAAAAATGGCATTGGCAGGATATTCTTCCGCTCGGTTATATCAGCGCCGGAGCGGTGACCTGGACCTTCATGCTCAGGCCGCTGATGCCCAGGCCACGATCCATTCATGTGGCCCTGCAAATCACCCCGTCGAGCCAGCCCCGGCTGTTTGAGATGGTGGATGAGATCTGCTGGCATCTGCGGCTGGACCCGCCACAGGAAATCTGGCTGGACACCACCACAGGCATCCGTTCTTCAGTCAAAGACGGGGTGCTGGGTGTGGCAGGCGGAGAGCTGATCTTGCACATCGGGCTGCCGATTGTCGCTGTGGCCAATGCCCGTGAACTGGCCGGGATGCTGGTACGGGAGCTGGCGATGAATGCAGGCGGCCTGGGAACCACCTTTTCCCACCTGGTGCGGGAGCTGAACACTTGGTTCTACCGGGCGCTGCATGAAAGGGATCCATGGGAAATGGAGCTGTGCACCCGCCGGAGGAAAGAAACAGGCGGCCAGCGTGCGGTCAGAGTGATCACATGGCTCTGGATGGGGCTGGCCAAGCTGCCGTTTGGACTGTTTGTCATCGCTGCCAAGCTGATCAGCGTGGCGGCACTGGTGCGGCTGGGTCAAGGAGCCGACCGCGCGGCCATGAATGTCATTGGTAAAGACGAGTGGAAACGGCTGGAGCAAAAGCTGGCGATGCTCCAGGGAGCCTGGGACGCCTCAAAAACGGAAATCAAACGGGGAATGACCCAGCATCGTCTGCCAGAAAATCTCTCTCTTTTGCTGGCACGTCATGTGGCCCGGGAAGAACGAAAATCCGGCACAGCTCCACACTCCTCTGCCCGACCACATGAGGGACCGGCTTCGGTGATTGTGCAGGACCTGACGGCTGATGCCCCCGCTGCAGCCCTGATCCGCAGTTTTGTGGATCTGTCGCGCCAGGTGACCTGTTTTTATTATCAGCACGAACTGGGCATCGGTCTGCATGAAACCCGCCTGGTCGCGGACGAGGAGGTCATCCATCAAAACCGGCGGGAGGATGAATCACTGGTGATCATCCGGCGCTATTTTGGCGGGCTGGCCCATCCTGAACGGGCCATGTGCGGGCTGGGAAACACCCCCCTGGTTTCCCCGGGCAGGCTGCAACTCCAGGATGAGATCCTGCGAGTGCGTACTGAGATCCGCGAATGGGGAGGGCGGCTCAAGCTGGCGCTGCACGAATGGAACCTGGCCTGGCAAAGGCGTCGGGATCTGGAATCCGCGGCCCTGATGAGCCTGGCAGGTTACACCATTTCCCGCATCCAGTTTGGCACAGATGACACCACTCCGCAGTCCCTTCGCAGTGAGGCAGCGCGGCAAAGAATGCTGATGGAACACATGGAGACGGCCCTGGCAGCTTACGAAGCCAAGCTGGAGAGCCGCTTCGCCGCAGCCCTGGGCCTCCTTTGGTGGGTGGAAAAAGAACAGCTCAATGATGTGCTTCTGGATCGCCGCCAGGATCTGCCAGCCTGGGTTTCCATTTATGAGGCCATGGCTGGCGCACTGCCCAGCTTCCGCGAGCTGCTGACGACGTTTTTTGCCTTTCAAACACTGGGAGCCAGGTTCGCCAGCCAGGATGACACAGCCAGCTCTTTCAATGCCCTGCAAACCGTGGTCCCCAAGATGACGAACCTGCTCAAGCAGATCCTGTCCACATTGGACGGAGCCATGTATCCCTTTACGCAATCCAAACGCCGGATACCGCTAAATGAACACCTGCTGCAAGGGAAACTGCCGGAGCCTGTGAACATCTCCATGAACCCCGGAGCGGCAGCGGACACAAAAGCCATGTCCGCCAAAATGGCTTCTGATGCCTCGGATGTGATTGCTCCTTTTGTGGACCGCTTCCTCCATTTGTATCACAAGGCTTATGCCTGGCTGGCGGAATCTGCCGAACTGACGGAACAGCATTTTTTGGGTCCGCTAAGCCTGGGAAGCGATACCGAGCTGCTGATGCCGGAGGAATTCGCGAAAATGAACGAAGAGCAGACGCTGGCCCCCAAGTCTCGTTTGCCCGTAAAATAATGTTTACGCATGCACCGGAACGCGCAAAGGTGAACTGATGCGAATCCTGGCTATCGGAGACATCCACGGCTGTTCAATCGCTCTCCGCACACTGCTGGACGTGGTGCAGCCAGGGAGTGATGACATTGTGGTCCCCCTGGGTGATTATGTGGATCGTGGTCCTGACTCCAAAGGCGTCATCGAAATCATGCTGGGGCTGGAAAAGACGACGCAGCTTAAACCGCTGACGGGAAATCATGAAGTGCTGTTTTTGGATGCGATGGCGGAACAGGTGGATGTGGAATCCTGGCTGCGGGTGGGAGGCAGGGAGACGATGCTTTCCTATGTGCCCGAGGGCACGCCGATGTCCTGGCAGCACGTGCCACCGGAGCATCTGGAATTTCTCAGCCAGCGTTGCCTCCGGCATTGGGAAAGTGAGCATCATTTTTTTGTGCATGCGAATGCCAACTCGGTCTTTCCGCTGAGTGAGCAGAGCGATGACTGGCTGTTCTGGACCCGGTTTGATGACAGCTATCCGCATGTGTCCGGCAAGACGATGGTGTGCGGCCACACGGCTCAAAAGAGCGGCATACCAGCGCTCCGCCCCCACGCGATCTGCATTGACACCTGGGCCTGCGGAGAAGGCTGGCTAACCTGCCTGGACGTGACAACGGGTCAGATTGTGCAAACAAACCAGGCGGGAAAGGTCAGGAAGCTGACACTGGAGGATCTGCAAGATCCGCCGACTGCGACGAATCTTCAGCTCACTCCTTTGGCCTGAATCCGAGCGCGGCTCAGGCCGCCCAGACGCCCTGCTTCACCATTTGACGTGTCGCCTCACCGGGCCAGTCCCGGTTGGCCAGCGGGCTGGCAGGGCTGGGGTGAAGGATGCGGCCCACGTTAAAATGACCGCCGAGGCTGTCCTTGGCACGCTGGGCACGCACTTCTGCAAAGGCTCCGACACCGATGACCCACTCCGGATCCAATGTGGAGAGGACCTCGCAGAGATGGGCATCGCAGAGCTTTTCCATGGCTTCGGTCTCGTTGGCCGGAAGTTTGTCCGGCGTGCGGTTGCGACCACCTTCCTCCATAAAAACAAGGGGGCAGTAATTGGCCACAAAGTGGTCTTTGAAGAAATTTTCAGCCGTGCCAAACCGCTGGGCAAAGAGCCCCCAGAGGCGGCGGCCGCTGACCTCGGAGTTTTTGCAGGCAAAGCCTGTTACGCGACGCTTGGGATGCTCCTTTTCAGGATGGCCGACGGGCGTTTCAATCTTCATCCAGTCGCGCACGGAGGCGATCTCGCCAAAGGGAACACCGGTTTGCGTCATGCCAAAAGGACCTGGGTTCATGCCGACAAAAACGACCTTCTTTTGACCTTCGCCATAGCGGCTGAGGTAAAGCTCATGCGGCACCCGTGCGTAATCGAGCGGGCAATAAACATACGCTGTCGGCGGGGCAAAGGTCAGTGAGTGCAGACCGTCACTCAGGGTGCGGGCGGCCTGGATGAGGCGGGCGGAGGTGGACATGGGATCAGAGAACGGAAGCGACTTTTTTGGCAAAATACGTGAGGATCATATTGGCCCCGGCACGACGGATGCCGAGGAGGGATTCCATGGCCACTTTGTCCTCATCCAGCCACCCGGCGGCAGCACCGGCTTTGATCATGAGATACTCCCCGCTGACCTGATACGCAGCGATAGGCAGGGTGCTGGCATCGCGGATACGGGTGATGATGTCCAGATAAGGACCGGCAGGTTTGACCATGAGGATATCCGCCCCTTCAGACTCATCCAGGGCGGCTTCGCGAAGAGCTTCGATGGTATTCGCAGGGTCCATTTGATAGGTCTTTTTATCCCCGGACTTGGGGGCGGAATCCAGCGCACCGCGGAAAGGGCCATAGTAGGCGCTGGCATATTTGGCCGTGTAGCTCATGATGGAGACCTGCGTAAAGCCGTCGTAGTCCAATGCAGCCCGCAGGGCAGCCACGCGACCGTCCATCATGTCACTTGGTGCCACGATGTCCGCCCCGGCCCGGGCATGACAGCGGGCCTGCTGGCAGAGCACGTCCACTGTTTCATCATTGAGGATTTGGCCATCCGCCGCGACAAGGCCGTCGTGGCCGTCGCTGTTGTAAGGATCCAAGGCCACATCTGTGATGACCATCAGTGTCGGATGAGCGGCTTTGAGGGCACGGATGGCACGCGGTACAAGGCCGTCGTCGTTATAACATTCTTCAGCGCTTGGCGTCTTGAGATCATCAGGGATACGGGGGAAAAGAACCACGCCGGGAATGCCCAGGGCGTGGGCCTCACCTGCTTCCTTCACCAGATCCGCCAGGCACCAGCGCTGGCATCCTGGCATCGCAGCGATGGGAGTGTTTTCATCCCCTTCCTGAATGAACAGCGGGTAGATGAGATTGCCAGGAGTGAGCACCGTCTCCCGCACCAGATCGCGGATGGCGGGAGACTGGCGGTTGCGACGTGGACGGATGGGCAGGTTCATGCCCCCATGATGGCGGGGGCTGAAGCGAGATCAAATGTGTTATGCCGCAGATCGCGATGCACAGCCTAGTTTGCAGCTTCGATGAAGCTGATCAGATCCGCCATCTCCTGGACGCTCATCCCCTGCTCCAGCCCCTCTGGCATGAGGCTCTGGCCAATGGAATTGCTGCCCTGGATGTTGGAGCGCTGCACGGTGACCTCGGCCCCGCCCATCATTTTGAGGGTCATGCTGCTGGCATCGTCCTTGGCAATGATTCCGCTGAGAGTCTGGCCGTCCTTGGTATTGACCGTGTAGGCGATGTATTGCGAGGCCACTTCCTTGTGCGGCTCCAGAATGGCAGTGAGGAGGCCGTCTTTGCCCCGGGTTTTGACGGTGGTCATGTTCGGACCGACTTCGATCCCCTGCCCGTTGGCGACATGGCAGGCAAAACAACGCGCCATGAAGACCAGATTGCCTGCGGCAGCATCGCCTTTCAGGCTGAGGGCGGGCTGGAATTTCTTCACCACTTCCTCGCGAGACGGCGGGATGACGGAGGCGAGGACAGTCTTGGCCAAGGCGGCCACCTTGTCGTTTTTATGCTTGGCCAAAGCCTGGACCTGGGAGGCACTCAGATCTGCCGGTTTCAGGACGGGCGTATCCGCCCCCATGGATTCCAGAAGAGCAAGCACGCTGTCATCGCGTGCCATCAGGGCGGCCAGCGCGGTTTCACGGGCCTTGGGCTTCAGGCCGGGCCAGACCGTGAGGCAGGTCTTGGCGAGATCCTTTGTCCCCAGGTCCTTCAATGACTTCACGGCGGCAGCCTGAATGGCTTCGGACTGGTCGGGTTTCAAACAGGCTTCCACCGCCGCCAGGGCCTGGTCTTTGGTGGCCAGGGAAAGCAGGCTGAGCGCTTCAAGCCTGGCTCGTTCATCGGCGATGCTGTCTTGAGCGGTCAAGGAGGCTTGGGTAAAAACTGCATTGAGTTTTCCTTCCTTGTCCACCTTTGCCAGAGTGGTACCCGCACGGCGGAGACCAGTGCCCAGAGCGGCGAGTTTGTCTGACTGAAGCTGACGGTGTTCAAGCGTCCACAATTGAAGAAGCTCCTGAATTTCTGCGCTTTCATTGCGTGCGCCGATGATGTTGATCAAAGCGAGCTGGAGTTCATGGGGATCGCCTACTTTTTGTGGGTTTTGCTCCATTTCCTTTTGCAGTCTAAAGGCGTGTTCAGGCCGACCGCTGGCAATCGCTTCAACCATCCTTACTTCTCGGGAAGACCGCCGCAGGGAACTCACGGCTTTATGACCCGATGGCAGACCTGCCAAGGTGAGTGCCAGTTGATAAGCGAGCCTCGGCGAAGAAGATTTGAATGAACGATCGGTGATCACCTTGATCACCTCAGCGGGGTATTGCACATCCGGGTAAACTGTGTCCAACAGTGCTAGTGCTCGCTCTTTCACGAACGTGTCCTTGTCTTTAAGCGCTGTAAGAAGCACGGCTTCATTAAGCTGGCCAATCGACTGAAGGGCCTGCAGGACATGTAGCTTGGCCACGGGATCCGTGTCACCTTCCATCATCGCCTGAAGAGGCAGCATGGAAGCCATGGGTTTCCTTTCATACAGTAGCCGGGTGGCGGTATCGCGATGCCAGCCATTCGGGTGGGCGAGGGTCTGGACGAGTTCCTCGGTGGAGGCTTTGTCCAGCGCTGGACGGGTGCGATAACCGACGGGTTTGTCATCAGTGTTTTTGACGATGCGCCAGATGCGGCCACGGTCATTGCCGCTGTTCAGGTCCAGATGTTTTTTGATTTCATCCGGCACGGACCAGGGGTGCTCGATGATCTCGCGATACATGTCGCAGATGTAGAGATGGCCGTCGGGGGCATTGGCGAAGTTGACGACACGGGTCCAGGTATCATGACTGGCGGCAAATTCGATACCATGTTCGTCCGATGGACGCTCTCCGATCAGATCAATGCCGTTCTCGGCATAACGGATGATTTTGCGATGAACCAGCTGGCCGCCGGCATCGCCGGTGAAGCTGTTGTTCAGAAACTCAGGGCCGTACGCATCGCCACGATAGATGGTGGTGCCGGTGGCTCCGGTGAAGTAACCGCTGACGCGGCCGCCGCCTTCCACAGCTCCCTTCACAACGCCGGCGATGCGCCACCGTGTGCGGATGATGCGCCAGGGCTCATCCGGACTGAGGCGGAAGACTTCCGCCGCGCCGCCATCCACCGCGATGCTCTTGCGGGCCGACGGCATGGAGTAGTAGGGATTGCGGGCGGCATATTTGTCATCATAGACCCAGTATTGAAGGTGGTCGGAGTTTGAGCAGCCGAACTTGCGACCGTAGTTGTCATAGCTCATGCCATACTGGGCACCGCCGCCTTCCAGGCCGAATTCATGAGTGAGCGGATCAAACCAGAAGTCCTTGCCGCCCAGCTCCTGCTCAGGCAGATCAGGCCGCACAAGGCATTTGATCTTCCCCCGGTTGCCGCCGCCTGCGAGAATATGCACGCGGTTGTCCTGCCCCCATTGGAAGCTGTTCATGAGGCCCTGCACGTTGAGCATTTTCAAACCGGTGCCAAAGCCCGTATAGATCTTTTCACGGACTTCGGCTTTGCCGTCATCATCCTTGTCCTCAAAGCGCCAGATATCAGGCGTGGCACCGACATAGAGACCGCCATTGGCCCAAGTGAGACCGGTGGGCCAGGGAAGATTGTCGGCAAAAACCTGGCTGGTTTCAAAAAAGCCATCGCCATCCTTGTCCTCCAACATGGAAATGCGGCCCAGATGCGGGGTGACATCGCGCATCTCCGAGTAATCAATCATCTCACACACAAACATGCGACCTCGCTCGTCAAAACAGACAGCGATGGGATCACGCACAAGAGGCTCATTGGCGACGAGTTCCAGCTTGAAGCCTTTTTTCACCTGCCAGGTCTGGACGGCATCCTTCGGCTCCACCGCCGGATAACGCGGCAGTTCCTTGGCGGGATCCACCATGGCCTCATTATTGGTTGGTCCATACGCGGCGGCATAAGTGGTCTTGGATTTGATGCCGCCTGCCGGAGGGGGCTCTGCCCATATGAAACCAGTGAGAGCAAGGAAGAATGGGAGGAGATGCTTCATGTGGGGAGACTGCATTAAACCAACGCGCTGAGGAGGACCGGGTCTCGCCTGCGGATGACAGGTACAGGTACTTTTATGGCAGAGATCTGAAACAAGATGAATCCGCAAAGACGCGGCAGGCGAAGAACTCAGCAGCTTCGACAAATTTTCCACAGTCATGCCAAAATTTAAATTATGCATTATCGGAACCGGTATTTCCGGACTGGGATGCGCGTATTTATTAGACAAAAAATTCGACATAACATTGTACGAAGCTGGAGATTACATAGGAGGCCATACCAACACGGTCACCGTGACGGAAGACGGCAAGGAACTTCCCGTGGATACAGGGTTCATGGTCTTCAACCACCAGACCTATCCCCTGCTCTGCCGTCTGTTTAAAGAATTGGGCGTCGAAACCAAGCGGACGGACATGTCATTCAGCCTGCGGCATCTGCCCACGGGCTATGAATATAATGGCAAAAATCTGGATACGATTTTCGGACAGCGCAGCAACCTGCTGAGCCCGCGCTTTTGGAAGTTCCTGCTGAAGATCAAACGTTTCAATGAGGAGACGGTGGCCGCCATGAACGATCCCCGCTTTGAGCACATGACACTGCGTGAGTATGCGCAGGCCCGCGGATACGGGCAGGATTTTCTGGACCTCTACATCATTCCCATGGGCAGCGCGGTGTGGTCAACTCCGCCGGAACTGATGCTGGAATTCCCTGCGCGCACATTGATGCACTTTTGGTTCAACCATGGGTTTCTCGGCATGGAGACCCGGCATCCCTGGTGGACGGTAGTGGATGGCTCGCGCCAGTATGTGCGCAAGATCGTGGCCCCTTTCCGTGACCGCATTCATCTGAACACACCGGTGGAGAGGATCGAGCGCAGGGATGGCTGCGCCGTTGTTTATGCTCGTGGCCGTGAGCCGGAAATCTTTGACAAGGTGATCCTGGCCACCCATGCCCCCACCTCCTTAAAAATGCTGGCTGATCCAACGCCGCTGGAGCAGGAGCTGCTGCCGCTTTTCAAATACCAGGCCAATGTGGCGACGCTGCATACGGATGACCGGTTCATGCCCAAAACACGCAAATGCTGGGCTTCATGGAATTATCACATCGAATTCGACAAGAACGGAATCATCCAGCCGAGCACTCATTACTGGATGAATTTGCTGCAAGGGGTCTCTGAGAAAACAAACTACTTTGTCAGCATCAACGGAGAGGATGCCATTGATCCCGCCAAAGTGATCCGGCGAATTTCGTATGAGCATCCTCTGTTTGATGTGAAGGCCACGGCAGCTCAAAAGCGGCTGCCTGAGCTGAACCGGATCTCCAAAGACCAGACGACGTATTATTGCGGAGCCTGGTTCCGCTACGGCTTTCATGAAGACGGCTTCATGTCTGCGGTCAACCTGTGTCGCGATCTGCTGGGGGAGGAGCCTTGGTGAATACGCAATCCGCCATCTATGAATGCGAGGTGATGCACCACCGGCTGAAGCCGAAGACGCACCGTTTCATCTATCGGTTGTTTTATCTCTGGCTGGACCTGGATGAACTGGACGGCCTGGACGGCAAACTGCGTCTGTTTAAGCGCAATCGTCGCGCGCTGTTCTCCTTCCATGATGCGGATCACATCCTGCGGGACAGCCAGGAGACCAAGGCGAATGTCTTGCAGATCATCCATGAGGCAGGTGTGGACACGTCACACATCGCCATGGTGCGGCTGCTGACCTTTCCACGCGTGCTCGGATACATCTTCAATCCGGTCTGCTTTTACTACTGCTATGATGCAAGCGGCGCACCTGTGTGCGCGGTGGCTGAAGTGACCAACACCTTCCATGAGCAGAAGCCTTATGTGCTGAAGACGCAGGAAGGAGACCGGTTCCGCCTGATCACGCCCAAGCATTTTTATGTCTCCCCCTTTTTCGGGTTGGAGCTGAATTTCGATTTCAAACTTCGGCTGCCGTCTGAGCACCTTGAGATTCATGTGGATGATCGCGAAGGTGACGAACGGGTGATGCTGACAAGTCTGACAGGCAGCCGCCGTGAACTGACTGATGCGGCTTTGCTGGTCTGCGCCTTGAAGTATCCGCTGCTGACGCTCCGCGTGATCTTTCTCATCCACTGGCATGCCCTCCGCCTTTGGATGAAAGGCCTGCACGTGTACAAAAAGGCCGCCGATCCGGACCTGCAAAAAGGGGTCTTCCGCCCTCATCGCTCCATCTCTCCCATCAAGCCATGAACCCCACTACGCTCAGCCTCGAAGATACCGACGTCGTCGCCACACTCAGCGCAACCGCCACCTCCCGGCGGGCAGGTTTTTATGAAAAGCTGGTGATGAGCACGCTGAGAAGCTTTCCCGTCGGCGGGCTGCGAATGGCCCTGCCGGACGGGCGTGAACATCGCCTGGGAAATGCTGATGGAATGCCCCCACTGGAGATGCGGGTGCACAACCTGGAGTTCTTCCGCCAGTGCGCGCTGTTTGGAAACATCGGCTTTGGAGAATCCTACGTGCATGGAGACTGGGATGCGGAAGATGTGGCAGGCGTGATCACCTGGTTCATCCAGAACATTCACGCCACCCAAGGCAGCCGGGCTTCCTCCACCCGGTTGCGGGGAATGAACCTGCTCAAGTTCTACAACCGTGCCCTGCACCTGCTGCGGCCGAACAGCCTGAAGACAAGCCGACGGAACATCGCCGAACATTATGACCTGGGGAATGACTTTTATTCCCTGTGGCTGGACAGGACGATGACGTATTCTGCCGCCCGGTTTGAGCATCCCGGGCAGCCTTTGGAAGAGGCACAATTTTCCAAGTATGAGGCGCTCTGCCAAAAGCTGGAACTCAAAGCAACGGACCACGTGCTGGAGATTGGCTGCGGGTGGGGTGGATTTTGCACCCATGCCGCACGGGAATATGGCTGCCGGGTCACCGCTGTAACGATCTCCCAAGAACAGCACAAATATGCCACGGAACGGGTGAAGAAGGAAGGTCTTGACCATCTGGTGGAAATCCGGCTTCAGGATTACCGGCTGGTGACCGGGCAGTTTGACAAGATCGCTTCCATTGAAATGCTGGAGGCTGTGGGCGAAGCCTATGTGAACGGATACTTTGCCAAGTGTCATGAGCTCCTGAAGCCGGAAGGATTGCTGGCCTTTCAGGTCATCACCGTTCCCGACTGCCGCTACAAAAACCTTGTTCAGGGGGTGGACTGGATCCAGAAACACATCTTCCCTGGCTCGCTGCTGCTTAGCATGGCCCGGGTGAATGAGGCCATCAACAAAACCGGCGACCTGTTTCTCCACGGCCTGGAGGACCTTGGAGCCGGTTATGCCAAAACGCTCCGTCTTTGGTTCGAGCGGTTCAACGAGCGCCTGGATGAGGTGAAAGCGCTGGGATTTGACGAGACCTTCATTCGCAAGTGGAACTACTACCTGCAATACTGTGAAGCGGCCTTTGCCACCCGAAACATCAGTGTGGTGCAGGCGGTCTATACCCGGCCTAACAATGTCCTGCTTCACCGCACCTGGTAATGAACAGATATCCTAAAACAGTGGAAAACCATGATTCTTACCCTGCGCATCTTCTTCATCATCGTGCTGCTTTCCATGCTGGCGGTCACCACCTGGGCCAGCAAGCAGATCCCCTTGTGGAAGATACCGTATGAGACGTGGACCCATCCCTGGTGGATCGCAACGCTGTTTGATGCGTATTGGGGCTTCCTGACGTTTTATTGCTGGATCGTTTATAAAGAGGTGTCCTGGATTGCCCGTGGAGCATGGTTCATCGCGGTGCTGTTGCTGGGGAATATCGCCATGGCGGTGTATGCGCTGATCCAGCTCTTCAAAGTACCGCTGAATAGCAGGGCTGAAGATGTGCTGCTTAGGAGAAACCCATGAAGGAGAAGAAGTCCAGCCTCTGGCGCCGTTGGGTGATAGATCCCATCATCCAGCAACTGACGCAGGGAACGAGCCCCTCAAAGATCGCACAGGCCATCGCCTATGGCATTGCGCTGGGCATCTTCCCCATCATTGGATCCAATACGCTGCTGACCCTGCTGGCCGGTATTCCGCTGAAGCTGAACCAGCCCATTTTACAGGCCTTCAAAACCCTGGCCTATCCTCTGCAATGGGCGCTGATCCTGGGCTTTTACCGGGCCGGGGAATGGCTGTTCAATGCACCTCATGTGAGCATCCACGTCCCCAGCATGATTGAAAGATTCTTTGCCGAGCCTGGGCCGTTTTTCAGGGATTATGGAATGACGGCCCTGTATGGCATCGCCGTCTGGTGCCTTGTGGCCCCGCTGCTGCTGGCCGTCATTTATTACAGCACCCGACCGCTCATCGAGCACCTGGCTGCCAGGATTTCGTTACGCCCTTCCACGCCATGATTCTGACCGTCGCCGCACTCATTCTACTGGCTCTGTTTCTGCTAACCTGGCGGCTGAGCATCCGGCTGGACAATTACAGCTTTGTGGATGTGACCTGGTCCCTGGCGTTTGCGCCGGTGGCTCTATGGTATGCGCTGGCCCATGATGGCTGGATGCCAAGACGGGCGGTCATCGGCGTGTTGGTGGCGGCCTGGAGCCTGCGACTGGGCCTGCACCTGTGGAAACGTGTGGCAAGCCATCATCCCAAGGAGGACGTGCGCTACGCAGTGCTGAGAGAAAAATGGAAGGTCAACCGCGAGCGGGCCTTCCTTTGGTTCTTCCTGATGCAAGGCGCACTGGTGTGGCTGCTGATGCTGCCTGTGCATCTCATTGCCCAGCAAGAAGCGATGGAGTTTCATCCTTTGGAATATGCCGGACTTGCTCTTTGGTTGCTGGCCCTGACTGGCGAAGGACTGGCGGATGCACAACTGGCCAAATTCAAAAAGACCAACAGAGATCCGAATGCCATCTGCCAGGCAGGACTGTGGCGCTACAGCCGGCATCCGAATTACTTTTTCCAGTCTTTGCTCTGGTGGGGCCTGTTTCTGATGGCTCTGCCGGCACCGTGGGGCTGGACGGCCATCGTGGCCCCGCTGGCCATGCTGCATTTCCTGCTGAATGTGACGGGCATTCCGCTGACCGAGAAGCTTTCCATCGAGAAACGCGGGGATGTTTACCGGGAGTATCAGCGCACGACCAGCGCCTTTGTCCCCTGGTTTCCGAAACGCTGAATCCAGGCGGTGACGCCACACACAATTGTACACTTTCTGTTATGCTCAACCTTAACGATCTCCTCGCCAAAGACATCCTGCCGGATGCGGCCATCCGCTTCGGCATCCGCCAGCGGCTGGCCAATACGCTGCGCAAGCACAAGCAGCCCACCGTGGAAGCGCAAAAGGCCGCGCTGATAAAGCACATCGAAAGCCTGAAAAACAGCCCTGTGGCCATCGCTACAGATGAGGCCAATGAGCAGCACTATGAGGTGCCAACCCGCTTTTACCAGCTCTGCCTGGGCAGGCACCTGAAGTACAGCAGCGGCTACTGGCCGGAGCCAGGAACCACCTTTGATGAATCTGAAGCCATCATGCTGAGGATGACCTGTGAGCGGGCTGAGCTGGCCAATGGGCAGCGCATCCTGGAACTGGGCTGCGGGTGGGGTTCCCTGTCCCTCTGGATGGCGGAGCATTATCCAGGCGCCCAAATCACCAGCGTCTCCAATTCACGCACCCAAAAGGAGTTCATTGATTCGGAAGCGGAAAAGCGCGGCCTGAAAAACCTGACCGTCATCACGGCCAACATGATCCACTTTGAGGGTGTGGGAGAAGGCGTCTTCGACCGTTGTGTGTCCGTGGAAATGTTTGAGCACATGAAGAACTACCAGGAGCTGCTGCGGCGGATTTCCACCTGGCTGAAACCTGGCGGCAAACTCTTTGTCCACATCTTCACGCACCGCGAATATGCCTACCATTATGAGGTCACCAGCGACGATGACTGGATGGCCAAATACTTCTTTACCGGCGGGCAGATGCCTTCCGATGATCTGCTGCTGTATTTCCAGGATCATCTGAAAATCGAGCAGCACTGGTGCGTCAGCGGCATGCATTACAGCAAGACCTCCGAGGCCTGGCTGGGGAAGATGGATGCCAACAAGGAGGAGATCATGCAGCTGTTTGCTGCCACCTATGGCAAGGACCAGGCCGTGAAGTGGTGGGCCTACTGGCGCATCTTTTATATGGCCTGCGCGGAGCTGTGGGGATACCGCGACGGCGAAGAATGGATCGTCTCCCACTACCGGTTTGCCAAACCTGAATGACCCATGAAAACATACCTTTTGTTAGGCTCACTCCTCCTTGCGCTGAATGTTTACGGCAACGTGGACGACCTCATCCGCCAGGGGGATACCTACGACGCAAAGTTCCAGCCTGATGAGGCGCTGAAACACTACCTGCCTGCGGAAAAACGACGTCCGGGCGATGCGGCCCTGATGGTGAAAATCGCCCGGCAGTATGTCTTCCGGATGGATGAACTTTCATCCAGTGCGGACAAAATGGCCTCTGCAAAAATGGCCCTGTCCTATGCTGAGAAGGCGGTGAAGGCAGCACCGGCAACAAGCGACCCGCATCTCTCCATCGCCATCGTCTATGGCAAGATGACCCCGCTCCTGGGCAACAAGGAGAAGATTGAAGTTTCCAGGAAAATCAAAGAAGCTGCGGAGAAAGCGGTGAAGCTGAACCCCAGGGATGACTACGCCTGGCATCTGCTGGGCCGGTGGCACCAGGCACTGGCCGGCATGGGCAGCCTGACGCGCGGCATTGCAAGGCTGGTCTATGGAGAGCTGCCTGCCGCCTCGAATGAAGAAGCCGTAAAGTGTTTTGAAAAAGCCCTTTCACTGAACCCCAGACGGCTGATCCATCACATCGAGCTAGGCCGGACCTTTGCGCAGATGGGACGAACTGAAGAGGCCCGCCAGGCAATCAACAAAGGTCTGGCCATGCCTGACCAGGAAAAGGATGATCCGGAAACGAAACGCCGCGGAAGGGCGGCATTGGATGCACTCTAAGGTCACACATTAATAGAACAGGCCGCACAAAAGGTGCGGCCTGTTCACTGTGTGATTTTATTTTACCCTTCGATCACCACCTGGGGGAGATTCCAGACTTTATCGGCGTATTCGAGGATGGTACGGTCGCTGCTGAATTTGCCGACCCGGGCTGTGTTCAAGATGGCCATTTTGACCCACTTGTCCTGGTCCTTGTAAGTGGCATCCACCTTGGCCTGTGCGTCCACATACATCTGGTAGTCGGCCAGACAGAGGTAGGGGTCACCATGATCCAGCAGGCTGTTGCGCAGAGGTTGGAACTCCTCGGCATTGCCGGTGAAGTAGTCGCTGCTGAGCATGTCAATCGTATTGCGCAACTTCTCGTTAGCCCAATAATAATCCCACGGATTGTAGCCTTTCGTGCGCAGCTCGGTGACTTGTTCAACGGTGAGCCCGAAGATGAAGATGTTTTCTGAGCCGACCTCCTCTTCAATTTCGACATTGGCTCCGTCAAGCGTGCCGATGGTGAGGGAGCCATTGAGGGCCAGCTTCATGTTACCGGTACCGGAGGCTTCCTTGCCGGCGGTGGAGATCTGCTCCGAGAGGTCGGAGGCGGGGATGATTTTCTCCGCCAGGGAGACGCGATAGTTCGGAAGGAAAACGACCTTCAGCTTGTCACCCACGCGCGGGTCATTATTGACCTTGGCCGCCACGGCATTGATGGCGTGGATGATGTTTTTGGCCAGATAATAACCTGGAGCGGCCTTGGCACCGAAAATGAAGACACGTGGATGGAAATCAGCGTCAGGATTTTCCAGAATTTCACGATACAGGGTGACGATGTTCAGCAGGTTCAGGTGCTGGCGCTTGTACTCGTGGAGACGTTTGATCTGCACATCAAAGAGCGCATCCGGGCTGACAGTGACCCCGCAATCCTCCTGAATGATCCGGGCCAGGACGACCTTGTGGTCGCGCTTGATCTTGGCAAAGCGGGCGCGGAAGGCCGGATCGTCTGCATAGGGGTCCAGCTCACGAAGAAGCATGGCGTCTTTTTTCCATTTCTCGCCGATGGTCTCGGTGATGAGGGCGGAGAGCTGGGGATTGCAAACGTCCAGCCAGCGGCGGAAGGTGATGCCGTTGGTGAGGTTGAGAAAGCGCTCCGGGAATAGCGCGTAAAAGTCAGCAAACAGACGCTCGCAAAGCAGCCTTGTATGAAGGGCGGCGACGCCATTGGTGGCATGGCTGCCGAGCACGGACAGATTGGCCATGCGGACGTATTTGGCACCGCGCTCTTCGATGAGGGAGAGGGTGCGTTTTTTCTCCGCATCGCCCGGCCACTTGTTCTCGACTTCGGTTTCGAGGAACTTGTGGTTGATGCGGTAGATGATCTGAAGATGCCGGGGCAGGACGCGTTCGAACAGGCCCACTGACCACATTTCCAGGGCTTCAGGAAGAAGCGTATGATTGGTGTAGGAGAAGGTTTCCTGGCAGATGGCCCAGGCTTCATCCCAAGGCAGTCCCTCCAGGTCCACCAGGATGCGCATTAGTTCAGGAATGGCGACAGCCGGATGGGTATCATTGAGCTGGATGGCGGCCTTGGAGGGAAACTCGCTCCAAGGCAAAGTATAACCAACTTTGAAACGACGGACGATATCAGCCAGGGAGCAGGCAACGAAGAAATACTGCTGAACAAGGCGGAGCTCTTTGCCGTTCTCCGTGGAATCGTTGGGGTAGAGAACTTTGGAAACCGTTTCAGCGATGGCCTTGTCGCGGAGGGCTTCGACATAACTGCCTTCATTGAAGACCTGAAAGTTAAAGTCTTCATCCGCCTGTGCCTGCCAGAGGCGGAGCACATTGACGGTGTGACTGTCATAACCGACAATGGGGATGTCCCATGGGAGACCCAGGAGGCTCTTGGTCTCGATCCACTCACTGCGGGGGTGGCCAAGGTCGTCAAACTTCTGCACAACGCGACCGTAGAGCTGGATGGTCTGGCGATAGCTGGGGCGGGCAATTTTCCAGGGGCTGCCATCACGCATCCATGCATCCGGATGCTCCACCTGCTTGCCATTGACGAACTCCTGCCGGAAAAGCCCGAACTCATAGTGGATGCCGTAGCCGATGGCGGGCAGGTTCACCGTGCTTAGACTGTCCATGAAACAGGCGGCAAGACGGCCCAGACCACCATTGCCGAGCCCCATGTCAGGCTCGCTCTCCAGCAGCACGTCCAGGTCTTTTCCCATGTCTGCCAGGGCCTGCTTGGTGGCATCATACAGGCCGGAATTGCGCAGATTGTTCTCCAGCAGGCGGCCCATGAGATACTCCAGGGACAGGTAGTGCACCCGGCGCACGCCAGACTGGCGGTGGAGCGTGCGGGATTTGGTGGCGTGCTCCATGACACGGTCACGCACAGCCAGACAGGTGGCCACCCACCAGTCATTGGGGCTGGCGGACTCCACATAGGCGCCCAAGGTGAAGCGCAGGTGGTTGATGATGGAGTTTTTAAGGCTGTCTGTGGAATTGCCGAGGTCGCAAGGGGCTGGAGTCATGAGATTGAGGCTGGTTGAAAGGGGAAATATAATCAAACGGGAGGGAAACTGCGAAGGCACCGGTGGCGGCAAACTAACACGGTTTCAGCAGGACCCAAACAAGAGCGGGACCCTTGATTATTCGTGGAGCGTTCAGGGGGCGGCTTGCTGATTTTTTCATGGTTGGGCGGTTGTCACCAAGTGATCCATTTGGGCAGCTCACGTGGTGCAATGACCAGGGTGATCTCACCTTTGGGTGTCTTGGTTTGGTAGTGAGAAAGCACATTTCGGGCCGGACCGCGCTGGAATTCCTCAAACTTCTTCGTCAACTCCCGCGCAACGACGACCCGGTGCTCTGGAGACTGCTCAGCAATCATCGCCAGCGTATCGACGATGCGATAAGGGCTTTCGAAATACACCGTGGTGCAATCTCTCTGCAGGGCGCTGGACAGTTCCGTATTTCGCTGGCCTTTTTTGTGAGGCAGGAAGCCGCCAAAGTAAAAAGGAGTGGTAGGCAATCCCGATGCCGCCAGGGCGGTGAGCACGGCGCTTGGACCTGGAATGCCCTCCACACGAAGCCCTGCGGCAACCACGGCCTGCACCAGGCGCTGGCCGGGATCTGAGACCGTGGGCATGCCGGCATCTGAGATGAGGGCGATGCTACTGCCCTGATGGAGCTGGGCAATCAGCTCCGGAATGCGACGCGCTTCATTGTGCTCATTGAGACTGATGAGCCGGGAACGGATGCCATGATGGGAAAGCAGCCGGCCAGAGTGCCGGGTGTCCTCACAGGCAATGGCGCTGACGGTTTTGAGAAGGTGCAAGGCCCTCAGGGTGATGTCGGCGAGATTGCCAATTGGCGTGCCAACCAGGTAAAGTGCTGGCGGCAGGGAACTGGGCAGGAGATCCACGATCTCCTCTTCCTCAGGCAATTCCACTGCTGAGGAAGGTTCAGCTTCCCCGGCACCCGGATCTGCAAAATCTTCCATCACCAGCCTTCGGTGATATCAGATGCAACGTTTACAGACAGACGCTGGGCAGCGTCCTCAAGAGCCTGCGCTTCCGAATTCTGAATGTTGGTATCCAGAATCGTGTAGGAATCTGCCGAGGCACGTCCGCGATGGATGATGACACTGCGTCCGGAATCCTTGATGTTGTAATCCACACGCAAGGTCATGAGGAGCTGCGAGGTGCGCAAAACGTTGCGACGATCCGCACGGAACTGGGAGCGCTCCACGTTGGTCACCCGTCCTTCCAAAATGGCCTCGGCATTCTCAGCCGAGACAATCTCATAACCTCCGCTGTTTTGAATCTGCTTGATGATGGCATTGGTCACCAAGGAGCCCAGACGGGGCTCCAGGGTCAGATTCTCAAAGGTGGGCACCGCCAGCTTGGTGACGTGACTCAGGTGTGCAGGTTTCTGGCTGCCCAGACGATAGCCTGCACAGCTCGTAAGACTGACAACCACACCAAGGAGACTGGCGAAAAAAAAAGTTTTCATCCGGGAGAAAGATGGTCGGTGCTGGGCAATCAAGGTGCAGGTGTGACCGGCTTGGGCGGCACGGGCAACTGAGGCGGGATGCCGGGTGCATCGGGAACAGCAGGGACGGGCAAAAGCGCCGGTTTTTCTTCTGTCATGGGCGGAAGCAGGCTGCCTCCGGTAGGGGCTTCCCCTGGAGTCAGAGGAAGCGTAGGCTCCTGGATGGGGATGGGAAGGAAATTGTCGTCACCAGCGCGCATCTTGGGTTTCTGGCCGAGGCGGGTGAGTTCTGGCGAAAGCGGTCCGATGTAATCATCCCGGTTTTTCAAATTGCGGGCACCTGGAATGGTGTAGTCCTGGTCAGGCTGGCCTTTTTTTGCATCGGCCACTGCCTCAGGATCAATGGCGGCAAGCTGGGCGAGCAGCTCACGGGCTTCATTGGAAGCCTCCGGCGAACCGTATTTCAGGGCTTCGTTGTAATAAATGGCAGCCGCTTTGGTCTTGCCCATCCGCTGGTAAAATTTACCTACCGAGAGGGACTGGGTGGCTTCGGCGGCATTCACCTGCTGAAGGATCATCTCGGCCTCGCTCGCACGCTCACCCTTCGGATTGGTGGTCATGTAGGTGGTCAGCGCATCACGGGTGGCCACGAGATTGGATTTATCTTCACTGCGGCTGGCGGCCACACTGCTGATGGAGCCGATACGGAACTGGGCCTCGCTGGCCTGCTTGGTATTCGGGTAGTTTTCAGCCACGTTCTGATAAGCCAGAACGGACCTGTCTTTTTCCCCCAGGTCCTGGTAGATCTCGGCGATGCTGAACTGGGCCAGAGGAGCCAGTTTGCCAAACGGGGCATTGGAAATGATCTGCTGATAAAGCTTGATGACATCTTCCCCGCCCATCTTCACCGGCAGGACGAGCATGGCTCGCTGTTTGCGACCGCCACGGGCTTCTTCCGCCAGCTCATACTGCTGCTGGAGCGCATCATTGAACCGGGGGCTGGAACGGTAGTCATTGATGAACTTCTGAAAGGCGTCGAACGCCGTCGTAACGTCGCTGTTGCTGCGGGTGATGGTGGCGTTGGCGTAGGCGGCCTCCGCAGCGGCGGTGGTGAACGGGTATTGCTTGACGATTTCCCGGTACTGGCTCTGGGCCCGTCCTGTTTTCCCATTGTTCTGAGAATCACGCGCGGCCATCAGCAGCGCCGTGGCCTGGGCTTCCTGTACCTGGCGTTCATTGGCACCAGGCGCCTGCTTGCTTTTCTTTTCAAAAAGACCCAGGAAAGCATGGGCTGGGGCTGGCAGCATGCACAACGAAACTGCCGCAAGGGCGCAGGTGGACAAACTGAGTCTGGAAAGGGCAGGTTCTCTCATCGGAAGGACATACTAAGGGCGTGACAATGACACGTCAAGCAGACCGAATGGCAGCTTTTGATCTCATTCTGCGGATGTCGGTGACGGCGGAATCCGGATTTCCAGCCAGCTTGCGTCGGGGGAAACCTCTGTAAGACGGCGTTCCGGGTCGCTCATCAAGGCTGGAATCACCGCAAAGTCTCCGGTCTGCAACGGACAGCCGCTGATGGAAAGACTGCCGGCGACCATGGCGATGGTCAAGTTCTCCCCTGCCCTGCCCAGCTTCCCACAGGAAGCATAAGCCTGGCTGACATGGAAGTCTTCACAACTTACCAGCGTACCGTTGGCCTGGCGGGGCTGCAAGGCAGGCTCATGATCTGAAAAGTCCATGCTGCGCAGGGACTGCTCTACATGCAATGTCCGCGGCTGGCCATCCAGCCCGACGCGGTTCCAGTCAAACACGCGGTAGGTGGTATCGCTGTTTTGCTGGATCTCAAAGATGACCAAACCGGCACCGATGGCATGAACACGGCCGCTGGGCAGAAAGAGACAGTCCCCGGCCTCCGGCTCAATGGAATGCATGAGTTCTGCAACAGCCCCCGTCTGGAGAGCGGATTCAAACTGGTCCCGTGTGACACCCGACTTCAACCCTGCATACAGACGGGCACCTGGCTGAACCTGGGTGATGAACCACATTTCTGTTTTGGGTTCGCCGCCAAGACCGGCTGCGACGCTGGCCGGAGGGTGGACCTGGATGGAAAGGTCTTCACAGGCATCCAGGATTTTGATGAGTAGCGGAAACCGTTCGGACGGGTGCCCTTCCAGCGCGGCACCAAAAACAGACACCCGGTGCTGCTGCCAGACTTCATGCAAAGTCATTCCCGCAGCCGAACCTTCCTGAATGACACTCTGTGCTTCCTCCCGGTCACTGACCTCCCAGGATTCACCATAGGGGAGAGCTGGGTCCGGCAAGGTCCGGCCGTAAAGGGATTCCAAATTTCGCCCTCCCCAGATGCGGGTTTGATACAATGGGCGGAAACGCAGCGGTTGGTTCCAGTTCATGATTCATTTCAGTGCAAAGGCATTGTCCCTCATGCAAGCCCTTGTATCCTCTATTTTCTTTCCCGGTAATTTAACTCAATGAAACCCGGCCAGTCTTACGTTGTTGAAGCGGAAGCCCCTTTTTTACCATCCTCCCATCACAACCATGAAGTTCCTGATTCTCCCTTCAGCCATTCTTCTCACCTCCATGACCTGCTCCGCGCTGGCTCAGGGGACAAGGAACCGTCCCAACCAGGGAGGCGGCGCTGAAACAGCCGTGGCACCCACGCCCAATCCGGCCGCCGCCCTGACTGAGGCGCAGGTCAACACCGTCCTGAACCAGCTCAAGGAACTGGAAGCCCAGGTCCTTCAGATGCGTGGCAGCAATTTGTCATCCATCCTGTCCAAACTGCAAGCCGCCATGGCCAGCGACCAGGCCGCGATGGGACTCTATCTGGACTGTGACCGGCTGGTCAACAGCGACCGGAAAGAGGTGGCCAAGACCGATGCACGCAAGCGCCAGGACGACATGGAAAAAAGGATGGACCAGCGGGCCAAGGGAGGAGGCAACAATGAGGAGGGCGAATTTGGTGTGGCTGTAAGGCTGGGGATCCATTACCTGGTCCTGACCCTGCAAGCGCATGAGGCTAAAGAGGAAGACTTCGAAAAAATGGCCCCCAAGCTTCAAGAGTATATTCAAACACTGGTCGCTTCCGCCCCGAAATTGAAAGGCCGGGCAAATGGTTATCTGGCCAATGCGCTGTCCAACAACAATCCTATCGTGGATGCATTCAGCCTGTCCCGCTACCTGACCCGGAAAGACTGGAACAAAAACCCCCTGGACATCGGCAGCATGTACTCGCAAACACTGTTCCCGCTTGCTGCACAGGATAACAAAGACAGTCTGCCCGGTCTCTGGGATGCACGCATCATGGCAGAAGGCACATTTAAAAAGGAAAATCTCTATGCACCGGAGTTTGAGCTCTGGACCAAGAACGAACTTCCTGCCATGCGCTGGCAGAGGGCTGTGTATCTTTATGAAAAAGGCCCCTCCCCGGTCAATGCACTCGCGGACATGCTGAAAGTCATCAAAGATAACCCGGCTCACGCCGATGCCCCGAAATGGGTGGCCGATTTGCGGCAGTTAGTGAATCATTCCGCACCTGAGCAAACCAGCTCCAACCTCGAGCCAGCACCTGGCTCCTGAGAATTCCGCTTTGAAAGAAGCGAAAAGTAGCCCCAGGGGTTCAGAAAAGCATCAATTACAACGATTTCCATCGCGATCAAAATTGGAAAAATCTAATTATGGTGTTATTAGTGCGTATTGCAGATAATGGAATCACTCACTGTTACCAAGTTAGCCACCTCTCACGCCACAACGTCTGAGGGGCGCGAGCTGGTGAAGTTTTGCTCCCTCGGGGTTGAGATTCATGCCTTTTTTGTGCCTGCTGCCGCAGAGCTGCCAGGACCCGTGTTAATCGTGTCCCATGGGGCTGGAGAATTTAAAGAGAACTATCTGGAAATGGCCGACCACCTCTCCAGACGCGGAATATCAAGCCTGCTGCTGGACATGCACGGTCATGGTGCCAGCGGCGGCAGGCGATACCACGTATGCATCAAGGAATGGGTGGCAGATCTGAGGGCGGCCATTGATTATCTGGAGACACGCGATGATGTGGATCCGCAGCAAATTAGCGGATTCGGCCTGTCATCGGGCGGGACGACCATCCTGGAGGCCGCGGTGGTGGAGCCGCGTCTGCATGCGCTGGTGGCTCTGGATGCCACGGTGATGAACACCCTGCCGTTGTCCATCACACTGTCCATGAGCGCCATGTCCGGCCTGGGGTACATCAAGCGTCTGCTCACGGGTGAGGATCTGCGGATCTCCATCGTCAAATTGCTGGATGAAGTGGAACTGGCATCGGACCCGGAGATCAACGCCCGTTTGAGAGTCGATCCTGGAAAAGTGATGGCCTTTAAAAACTTTCCGCTTCCAGGGGCAGCCCAGGCTTTTTTTGTCAGCACCATCAAGCGTGTATCAAAGATCAAGGCAGCGACTCTGGTCATCTGGGGGGAGGACGACCATCTGGATCCGGTAAGCACGGCGCATCTGCTGCATGAAAAGCTGACTTGCCAGAAAGCGATTGAAATTGTGGCAGGAAATGGTCACGCAGGCCACCTGGACAGAAACCGGAAACAAGTCTTTGATCTAACAGCCAACTGGCTTTTGAAACATCGGCCCTAGCAAGTTGCCAAAGCCGGGCTATTATGCTGTTCTATCAATATCATGCCTTCAATCTTAGGAAAAGAAGCTAGAGAAATCAACTGGGAGACTAAATGGTCTTTGTTGGCTCCCTTTATTCAACGTTATGGAAGCGGTTCCCTGGCCTATGCGACACTTCAGCAGGGCATGGAATATTTCGTGCATGAGCTGGGCTACATCGCCTTCATCACGACCACCCATCCGGTCTTTGCCCGCAAGCCCAAGCGCATTGTACTGACGGATCCTATCTGCGATCCCAACAACCGGCAGGCTTTGATCTCGGCCTTTCTCCAGGAGTTTCCATCCGCAGTCTTTGGGGTCGTCTCGGAGGAGTGCGCGACGCTGCTGCGTCAGATGGGTTTCAAGGTGAACTGCGTGGGTTATGAACCGGAACTGCCCATCCAAACATACAATACGTCAGGCAACTGGAAGGAGCTGGATATGATCAAGCGGGCCCGGAATGAAGCCCGGCGTGAGGGAATCAGCATCCGTGAAGTGGACATCACCCAAGTACCCCTTGAGCAGTTGAACGCGCTTTCGGCCAAATGGCTCCAGGGCAAAAAGGTGAATGACCGTGAAATCTGGATCTACGCCAGGCGGCCCGTTTACCAGCACGAGCAGGATGTGCGCAAATTTGTGGCCTTTGACAAAGAAGGCACGGCCGTCGGTTACGTCTTCTATGATCCCATGTATCGGGACGGGAAAATCTATGGTTACTCCGCCAACATCGTGCGTTGTGATGAGGCACTCTATGGCCGTCTGGCCACATCCATCCACATGGTGGCCATGGAGGTCTTCAAGCCAGAAGGCGCGGAAATTTTAAACCTCATGCTATGCCCCTTCACCCATCTGGAGAATGGCCTCTATGCGGATGATTTGATGACCAAATGGTTCTTCCAGATCAGCCAGCGATTCGGCGGTGAGATTTACAATTTCAAAGGGCTGGCCTTTCACAAATCCAAATATCGCGGCCAAGAAAAGCCGGTTTATTACGCCTCCAACAGCCTCCTGCCGTCCAATGACGTTTACCTGGCCTTCCTGACGGCGGACATTGCCAAGAGCTACTTCGCCACGATGAATCTGCTGGGCATCGGCATGATGAAGGAGCTCTTCAAAAGCAAGCCCGCGCCTGTGAAAGAGACTGCCGGGGCCGCAAAAAAATGACGCGTACATGGGCCCCGGTGCTGAGCACCGAAGCCAGGGCATTGATCCTGCACAAATCCCGAAGACGGATCAGCTCACCTCCAGCCCCAGGTAGGCTTTGGCATTGGCGTAGCAGATGTTTTTGACCATGCTGCCAGTCAGTTCATCATCGTCAGGGATGAGACCGCCTTCGATGTCATTGCCAAGAAGATTGCAAAGGGTGCGGCGGAAGTATTCATGCCGGGGGAAGGACATGAAGCTGCGGCTGTCTGTGAGCATGCCGATGAAACGGCTGAGCAGGCCCAGGTTGCTGAGGGCATTGATCTGCCATTCCATGCCTTCCTTCTGGTCCACAAACCACCAGCCGGAGCCGAACTGGACTTTGCCCGGTGTGGTGCCGTCGGCAAAGTTGCCGGCCATGGTGCCGAAGACGTAGTTGTCTGCCGGATTGACGTTGTAGAGCACGGTCTTGGGCAGGGCGTTTTCCGTGTCCAGCGCATCCAGGAAACGGCTCAGGCTTTCGGCCTGCGGAAAGTCTCCGATGCTGTCGCAACCGACATCAGCACCCACCTTTTTGGCCAGACGGGTGTTGTTGTTGCGCACCGGCCCCAGGTGAAGCTGCATGGTCCATTTGCGCCGCGCATTCAGGCGGCCCACATGCATCATGATGTGAGTGGCCAGAAGTTCCTGGTCCTCCGGATAAAGCCGCTTGGTACGGTGGCTGCGGTAACGGTCAAAGACCCGTGCGGCAGCAGCATCGGTGGAGAAATTGGCGTAACAACGGCTCAGGCCATGGTCGCTCAGGCGGCAGCCTATGCTGTGGAAGTAGTCGTGCCGCTTTTCCAGGGCCTGAAGAAGGGCGCTAAAGTTGTTGATGGTAATGTTGGTGACTTCGGAAAGTTTGTCGCACCAGTCATTCCAGGCATCAGGCTGCAGCAGGCCCAGGGCCTTGTCCGGACGGAAAGTGGGATAAACACCGATTTCAAATCCGTCGGCTGCACATTTTTTATGCCAGGAGAGATCATCAGTCGGGTCATCCGTGGTGCAGAGGGCGCGGACTTTTTGGGTGCGCAGAATGCCACGGGCACTCATTTCCGGGCGGGCCAGGGCGGCCTCTGTCTGCTCCCAGATGGCGGGTGCGGTCTTTTCATTCAGCAGCTCATCAATGCCGAAATAGCGTTTCAACTCGATGTGGGTCCAGTGATAGAGCGGATTGCGCAGAGTATGCGGAACGGTTTTGGCCCAGGCCAGAAACTTGTCACGCGGGCTGGCATTGCCGGTGATGAGCTCCTCGTCAATGCCATTGCAGCGCATGGCGCGCCATTTGTAATGATCGCCCTCCAGCCAGATCTCGTGAATGTTACGAAACTGGCGGTCTTCGGCAATGTCCTTGGGCGGGAGGTGGTTGTGGTAATCCAGGATGGGCTCGTCTTTGGCGAAGGAATGATAAAGGCGGCGCGCTGTCTTCGTGGACAGCAGAAAGTCATCGTGGATAAAGGACATGAGGTTGGATCGTTAAAATGCAGGTTTTTTGAAAAAGTTCCAGCTTGGTGGAGCGAAAATTCCTCTCCATCGTGAACCGATGAAGCACAAAGGCAACAAGATAGACACAGGGAGGTGGTTCTTTAGCCTGGCCCTGGCTCTCATGCTCACGGGCTGCTCTACCGTTGGTTTTTATGCCCAGGCCCTGCGGGGGCAGAGGGAGATCATGAACCAGGCGCGGCCGGTGGCCGAGGTGCTTGCAGATCCCTCAACCAAGCCTCTGCTGAGGGAAAAACTGACCACCGTGGAAGACATCCGGGCCTTTGCTGACAGCGACCTGGGCCTGCCGGCGGACGGGCAATATGAGCGCTACACCAATCTGGGGCGGAAGTATGTCGTCTGGGTGATCTACGCGGCGCCCGAATTCAGCACGGAGGCCAAAAGCTGGTGGTATCCCCTGGTGGGATCTCTGAAATACCGGGGGTTTTTCACCGAGGCCAGGGCGGAGAAAGAAGCTGCCAAGCTGCGTGCCGAAGGCCTGGATGTGTACATGGGCGGGGTGGCGGCGTATTCCACATTGGGCTACCTGAAAGATCCCCTGCTGAACACCTTCATGGGAAGGCCGGATGCGGATCTTGCGGAGCTGGTCTTCCATGAGCTGACCCATCAACGCATCTACCTGTCAGGGGATACCGATTTTAACGAAGCCCTGGCGACGGTGGTGGGGCGTGAGGGAGCGCTGCGCTGGATGAAGGCGCGCGGGATGCAGAAGGAACTGAAACAGTATCAAAGGGAGATGGTCCTGGAGACCGAATTCGTGGCAGAGGCTCTGCAAACCCGCAATGAACTGAAAGCCCTCTATGCCCGGTCTGACCTGGATGAAGCCGCCATGCGCGAGGCCAAGCAGGCGGCCCTCGGTGAGCTGAAAATCCGCCTGAATGCGATGAACAAACGCCATGGTGGCTCATTGAAGCTGGACCGGTGGTTTGAAAAACCGGTCAACAACGCCCGGCTCAACACCCTGGCCACCTATCACGATCTGGTGCCTGGCTTTGAGGCGATGCTGCGAGATTGTGCAGGGGATATAGATGTCTTTTTGAAACGCATGGAAGACATGAAAGACCTTTCCCCCAAGGAGAGGCGCGCCCTGCTCAGAGAAGCCACGCCCGCCTCATGAAACCGTGGATCCTGCCGTTTTTGCTGGCCTTCCTGGTGGCAGCAGGCCACTTCTGGAGGGACTCTTTGCGAGATCACTTGTTAGGCCGCAAAGCCCTCATCCATGACTTGGCAGTCCGGCAAGAAGAAGCGGCGCTGGTTTTCCGCCAAGGCCATTCGTCAGCCACACCAGAGGCGGCCCGGCAAAGCGTGATGCTGGAAGCACTCGTCCGCCAGCAACGGCTGATGGATACGGACTTCCATCCGGATATCAGGCTGGCCTACGCGGCAGAATGGCAGGCCTGGGCACGCCAGTGGGAGATTGACGGAGAACGGCTCCAACGCCTTGCCGGACAAGGGCTGACCGAAACGCAAATGCAGCAGTCCATTCAAGATGCCCTGCTGGACCAGGCATGGATTGAAGAACAGGTGAGCGAGGCAAGCCAGGTCTCGGATGAGGAGCTGGAGACCGCCTTGAAGCAGTACGAAAGCCAGATGCTGCTGCCCCAGGTCCATCGCGTGGCCCATTTGTTTTTATCACGTCATGGATCAGTCAAAAAGGACCGGACCCCGGAACTCGCGCTCATCCGGCAAAAGCTGGCGGAGGGGGAGGACTGGGCCGCACTGGCGCAAAGACATTCGGAGGATGCCCGCAGCAAGCTCCGTGCGGGAGACCTGGGATGGATGAGCATGGAAAGAATGCCGGCCGAATTCATGGCGGCTGTGAAAGGCCTGAAGCCAGGACAGACCAGCGGCCCTGTCAGCTCGCCTTTGGGCTGGCATCTCATCCGTGTGCTGGAAAGGAAACCCGCCCGCAAGGCGATCCTGGAAGAGGGGCGGTCCGAACTGGAGTCCCTGCTGTCCTGGCGGAAAAGAACGGCTGCATTGGAGGACCTCCCCCGCCGGTTTCTACAAACCCATCCAAGGTCCGGTCTCTAGCACGATTTGCGGCACCAGGGTGCGCCAGCGTTCATCCCCTTGATTGATCATCTGGCGGACGTCGGCGCTGGTTTGGAAAATGTGGTCCTCCAGGCCATTTTCTATGGGATGCACGGAGCCGGTCTCGAGCAGATAGCTGAGCAGATGCTGCTGCTCCTTGGTGACACGGGCATGGCGTACATCGCGAATTTTCCCCGTCATGGGATCCCCGGCGGGATAAACATAGAGCCGCACCTGGTTGCGGAAAAGCCGTCCAAAGGCCTCCATCAGCCCGCCCTCCAGGTCGGTGTACCAGCGTTCATTAAACAGCTCTTCAAACAGCGGCAGTCCCAGAATGATGCCGACAGGCTCATGGGTATGCCGGGCCAGATAACCGCTGAGCCGGTGAAACTCCGCATACTTGGAAATGAGGACATTTTTCCCCAGCGACTGAAGGACATCCGCGCGGGCCAGAAAGTTATCGTACTCCACCGTGCAGTCATCCATGCACAGCAGATTGTGCATGGTAATTTCCAGGATTTCGATATGGTTTTCCGCAGCGCTGCCAAAGTTTTCCAGGAAGGCTTTGCCGCCCTGCTCCAGCATGTCCAGATTCACCCGGGTGATGGGATCAAAACTGCCGCGGTTCAGCAGTACGGGACGTTTATAAAGCACGTCTGAGGCTTGGAGAATCTGCCCGTCCGTCCCAAACAGCGCCGCATCTGCGAGGTCGCTGCGGACCAGTTCCAACGCCACCAGCCGGTCCTGATACATGGGGGCGTCAAAGGCCGGACCGCTGAAGTCCACCATGTCAATTTCCACCCGCCACCGTGACAGCTCATCCATGAGACTGTGCAGAAAAGTGGGCAGATGGTCCCGAAGATGATAGGCCGCATACAGAAGATTTACCCCCAGGATGCCTAAAGCCTTGGACTGACGCGCATTGGTGGCATCCAGCAGGCGCACATGGAGCTGGATGTCACTGCATGGACCCAAGGGATCGGTCTGAAAGCGCAGCCCCATCCAGCCATGACACTCCTCTTTGGTATCGCGAAAACCGCGCGCCCGGACGGTATTGGCGAGCGCAAAAAAGGTGGTCGCCTCTCCCCGGCTGCTGCCTAAACGCTCCTGCACAATCTGGAATTCATGCCCCAACATGGCCTGCATGCGCTGGCGGGAGACGTAGCGGGCGCTTTTGCCATAAATCTCATCGCTAAAGGTCATGTCATAGGCGGACATGGTTTTGGCCACCGTGCCGGAAGCCCCGCCGGCGCGGAAGAACCAGTTGGCGATCTCCTGGCCTGCACCGATCTCGGCAAAGGTGCCATACACCCGATGGGCCAGGTTCAGTTTCAACGCTTTTTCAAGCGTTCCAGGGCGGTCAGTTGGATTCCCGGTCATACTCGGATAACCCTTACGCGGGAGATGTCCCGGGGGAAGTGGAGATTCTGTTTCATCGGTGCATCTTTTGCGTTGACGTCCATGCCAGTGTCGCGCTAATAGTCACCCCTGCCCGCACTGCGGCAGAAAATTTGGGTGAGATGGCTGAGTGGTCGAAAGCACATCTTTGCTAAAGATGCGTAGCCTTACCGCTACCGAGGGTTCGAATCCCTCTCTCACCGCCACTTTCTGAGAGACAAACCAGAAAGTACACTTTTAGCCCCGCTCTTCCCCGCAAACACGCGGCTTCGTGGCTGTCTGAAAAATGGTGAATGGGTGATTTTAAGCCAGACGTCTTCAAGTGCGTATTCACCGTACGGTCAGCGTGACCTGCCAAGCCCCTGCTGAACGCATCATTGCAATCCCTCCCGTCCGGGCTTAAAGGAAAGGTTCGCTTTGACCTTCGCCACTCAGATCACCCTGTTTCGCATCCTGCTCATCCCGGTTTTCATCGGGCTGGCGGTGTATTATGGGCAGAGCGTGGACCTTGGGGCTGCGAATGAATCCCTGCGCTGGTGGGCCATCGCCACCTTTGCTGTGGCGGCGCTAAGCGATGCGCTTGACGGCTATGTTGCGCGAAATTTCAACCAGAAAAGCCGGCTGGGCGGCATCCTGGATCCGCTCGCGGACAAGCTGCTGCTGCTTTCCGCCATCATCACGCTGGCGCTGGCCAATTGGGATCCGTCCTTTCCGCTGTGGTTTCCCATCCTGGTCATCTTCCGCGACCTGGCCAGCATCGGCGGGGCTTTTTTGATTGATTACCTGACGGGCAAGTGCGTTATCAAACCGCACTGGACGGGCAAGGTGGCCACCTTTGCGCAGTTCTCCGCCGTGCTCTGGCTGATGCTGGACATCCCTTACCTCATCTGGCCCACTGCCGTAGCGGGTGCCTTCACCGCCGTGTCCGGCTTTTTGAACCTCGCCGCCGGCGTCCGCCAGGTGCAGCATCACTCCGGCGACCGCGTTTAAGCCTGTCCCCTTCTTGACCCCTTTGACCTTTGACTTCCTAGACCCGTCACCCTTGACACGTCTTGACACTTCCCCTCCCCTTTAGAAACCACCATCCATGCGTAAAACAGTCGCCATCGTAGGCCGCCCGAATGTGGGCAAGTCCGCCCTTTTTAACCGCCTCGCGGGCATGAACATCTCCATCGTCCATGACCTGGCCGGCGTGACACGCGACCGCATCACGGCGGAGTGCCGTCGCGGCCCGCAGGTCTTTAACATCATGGACACCGGAGGCATCGGTGCCAACACCGAGGACATCCTCACCGAGCAGGTGCAGGTGGAAGCTGCCATCGCCTTGGATGTAGCGGATCTGCTGCTTTTTGTCGTGGATGTCACCGCAGGCATCACCACCATTGACCAGTCTCTGGCGCAGATGCTGCGGCGGACGAACAAGCCGGTGATCCTGGTGGCCAACAAGTCCGATTCCGAAAAGCGCCGGCTCGGCTCCGGGGAGTTCTCCAAAATCGGCTTTGGCGATGCGGCGGAAGTGAGCGCGGTGCACGGTTACGGCATTGATGACCTGGTGGATTCCATCGTGGAAAAGCTGGAGATCACCGATGAAGAAACCGAAGAAGCCCGCGACCTGCGGCTTTCCGCCCGGCCTCTGAAGCTGGCCATCGTCGGCCGCCCCAATGCGGGCAAGTCCTCCCTGGTCAATGCCATCATGGGTCAGGAGCGCGCCATCGTCAGCGACATCCCCGGCACCACCCGCGACAGCCTGGACGTGCACTGCACGTATAACGGCAAGCATTACCAGCTCATTGACACCGCTGGCATCCGCAAGCAGGCCAAGGTGGAGGATGCCGTGGAGATCTTCAGCATCCAGCGCAGCTACGCCGCCATCAAACGCGCCGACCTCTGCCTGCTGGTCATTGACTGCGCCGACGGTGCCAAGATGCAGGACCGCAAGATCGCCCAGATGATTGTTGAGGAGCGCAAGCCCTGCATCCTGGTGATGAACAAATTTGACCTGTTCCATCCTCACGCCCAGCAGAAGGACCGGCTGGAAGAGCTGGCAGAAACCATGCGCCGGGAGTTTTTCTTCCTCAGCTATGCCCCCCTGGTAGCCACTTCCGCCAAGAACAACGAAAATGTTGGCAAGCTTTTTGTGCAGATCGAAAAAGTGCGCAAAGGCGCCCAGGGCCGCATCGGCACCGGTGTGCTGAACCGTCTGATGCACGAGACCATCGAGAACACCCCCGGCCCGCTGGGCCGCAGCCCGCAGACCTTCAAGCTGCTTTACGTCACGCAGGTGAACGAAACCGAAGACGTCTCCATCCCCGTGCCACACTTCGTCATGTTCGCCAACCGTGCGGCAAAGATGACCGACGGCTACCTGCGATTCCTGGAAAGTGTGATCCGCAAAGAATGGCCGGCTCCCGGCGTCCCCTTCCGCATGAGCGTCCGCGGCAAGCAGCCAAAAGAAAAGAAGCGGAAGTGATGCGGACACTCCTGCCTGCAATGTTTGAATTTCCCTCTTGACGGCCCTTGACTCATCTTGACTCCTCCTTGACCCAACCCACCCACCATGTTCCCGAAAATCCTCGCTCCCCTCGCCTGCCTGGGCCTTGCGCTCAGCCTCGTCTTCGCAGCCCCTGAAGCGCAGAAAAAACCGCGCATCCTGTTCTTCTCCAAGTCCAGCGGCTTTGAGCACAGCGTCATCTCCTGGAAAAACGGCCAGCCGAGCCATGCCGAAAAAGTGCTGCAGGAACTGGGTGCCAAACACGGCTGGGACTTTGAGTTTTCCAAAGACGGCTCCAAATTTGGCAAGGACTACCTGGACCAGTTCGATGCCGTGTTCTTCTACACCACCGGCAACCTCCTGGAAGAAGGTACCGACAAACAGCCGCCCATGAGCGCCGAGGGCAAGCAGGCGCTGTTTGACTATGTCAAATCCGGCAAAGGATTCATCGGCACCCACTCTGCCAGCGACACCTTCCACACCGATAACGAATCACTCAAAGGCCCTGAGCGTTACCTCAACCACGGCGAGAAAGCCGATTCCTACGTCCGGTTCCTGGGTGCGGAGTTCATCAAGCACGGTGCCCAGCAGGTGGCCAAAAATACGGTGGAAAACCCGAAGTTCCCCGGCTTTGAAAAAGTGGGCACCGAGTATTCCTTCCATGAAGAATGGTATTCGCTGAAGGACTTCACCCCGGACATCCATGTGCTCAGCGTCATGGATGCCCCGGCCATGACTGGCGTTGAATACCAGCGCCCGCCCTTCCCCAGCACCTGGGCACGCAAAGAAGGCGACGGCCGCGTGTGGTACACCGCCATGGGCCACCGCGAGGACATCTGGACCAACCCCGTGTTCCAGGACATCCTCATCGGCGGCATCCGCTGGGCCATCGGCGAAGTCCAGGCCGACGTGCCGCCTAACCTCAAAGACGTCGCCCCCGGTGCCTACACCAATCCACCCTACGTAGAGCCCAAGCCGCCTGCCCCGAAGAAGGTCAAAGCAAAGCCCGCCAAAGCCGAGACGAAGTAACGTCCAGTTTCATTAAAACCTGGTCAAAAAAAGCCGTCAATGAGGCTGGCGATGGCCTTCTGCAAGGGATAGAGCGTTGTTACCACACTCCGCAAAACCCCCAACTTCAGCGCTTCAACCTCTGGACGCGCCTGGATACCTGCTGCACCCGCCTGCCAAAACCGTGCGCATTAGTGCATCTCAAAAAACGCGGGAAAAACTGCGCTCCTTGGAGGTCCAAAATCACCAGATATCGCCTGGGTTAGCGCAAGCAAAGATTGACTTGCTTGCTTAGAACAAGAGTTAGTCAGTCCCTGACTTTTTTTCGACTGACTCGCCCCATCTCCAGTCTTACTTGACTAATTCCTCCACATGCGCCGTCACTGCACTGGCCAGCCCACTGAGGTTGTAGCCGCCTTCGAGGACGGAGATGAGGCGGCCCTGGCAGTGCGTTTCGGCGGCACTCATCAGGAGGCGGGTGAGGGTGGCAAAGTCTTCATCGGTGAGCTTGAAGTGGCCGAGGGGATCATCAATCCGGGAATCGAATCCGGCGGAGATCATGATGAGGTCGGGCTTAAAGCGTTCGATGGCGGGGAGGAGGTGATCTTGGAAGGCGGCGCCGATTTGCTTCATACCGGTGCCTGCGGGGAGGGGGAAGTTTAGGGTGGTTCCCCTGCCCTTGCCGGAGCCGGTTTCCTCTTTGGCGCCGGTGCCGGGGTACCAGGGGGACTGGTGGGTGCTGGCGAAGAAGACGCTGCCGTCATCATAAAAGATGTCCTGGGTGCCATTACCATGATGGACGTCCCAGTCCACGATGAGGACCTTTTCGGCGCCGTGGATTTTTTGCGCATGGCGGGCGCCGAGGGCGATATTGTTAAAGAGACAGAAGCCCATGCCCTGGGCGGGACAGGCGTGATGGCCGGGGGGACGGATGGCGCAGAAGGCGCGGGTCAGTTTTCCGGTCATGACGGCATCCACGGCGTTGAGGACAGAGCCGACGGCGTGGGTGGCGACGGTGTAGCTTTTTTCGCCGATCTGGGTGTCGCCGGTGCTGAGGGTATCGAGTCCGGCGGCGACTTCATCGCGGGCGAGCTCGACATAATGGCGGGGGTGGCAGCGCTCCAGCTCGGGCATCTCGGCGTGGCGGCCGGGGATGGAGGCCATTTTGGAAATGAGGCCGCTGGTGGTGAGGGCCTGAATGATGGCGGTGTAGCGGGCGGGGCTTTCGGGGTGGCCGGGACCGGGGTCGTGATCCTTGTACAGCGGGTCGAGGTGGAGGCCTGTGGTCATGACGGGATGATTTTGGCAGGTTGGCGGAAGATTTTAAAGCAGATAGCGGAAAGAAGGGCCATCTTTTCGATCTGCCCCGCTTTTACTCTTATTCTTTTAAACATCGTTCATGCCGACCGCTTTAGACGCTCTTCTTTCTGATGTCCCTGGAATGCCTGCGAAGATCGTGAAGGCGCTGGCGAAGGAGCAGGTGATGACGGTGGGGGAGATCGTGGCGTGGCTGCCGTTTCGCCATGAGGACCGGCGGCACATGGAGGGGGCCAGTTTTCAGGTGAGCGAGATTCCGGCCTGCTACAGGGTCCAGGTGACGAAGACGGGGAACAAATACTTTGGGGCTCGGCGTGGGGCGGGACTGTTTGAAGCGCAGGTAGAGCCGATGGGCGGGGCGGCGATGGGCGGGCTGCTGACGCTGCGCTGGTGGAACATGCCGTTCATGAGCCGGGCCATCGCGGAGGGGCAGGAGCTGATCATTTATGGCAAGGTGAAGGAATTCAAAGGGCGGCTGCTGATGGATCACCCGGAGTATGAGGTGCTGGGAGATGAGGAGGAAACGGTCAAAATCCATAGCGGGCGTATCACGCCGGTTTATCGGCTGAAGGCGGGGGTGACTCAGAAGACGCTGCGCACGGCGGCCTGGCATGTGCTGCAGTCGCTGGGGAATGCTTTTACCCAGGATCTCTTGCCAGTGCCGAGCCCGAAGGGGGAGTTTGCGGGATGGACACGGGCGCGGGCAGTGAAAGCGGTGCATTTTGCGGAGACGATGGAGGATCTGGAGAAGGCGCGGCGGTATTTGGCGCTGGAGGAGTTTTATGGCTATCAGCTCCGCGTGGTGCGGCGGCGGCGGGCGGTGCTGGAGGCGGGCGGTCATGCGCATGTGGCGGGGCCGCTGGCGCGGGAGTTTGCGGAGTCTCTGCCCTTTGAAATGACGGGCGCGCAAAAGCGGTCGCTGGAGGAAATCCAGCGCGACATGGCGAGCAACGCGCCGATGAACCGGCTACTGCACGGCGATGTGGGCAGCGGCAAGACGGTGGTAGCTTTTGCAGCGATGCTGGGCGCGGTGGAGTCGGGCAAGCAGGCGGCGCTGATGGCCCCAACGCAGATCCTGGCGGAGCAGCATTTCCAGACGGCACGCAAGTGGCTGGAGCCGCTGGGCCTGAACGTGGCCCTGCGGACGGGGACGCGGGCGGAGGAGGGGGGCGTGGAACTTTTCAATAAAAAAACGTCATCCAAAAACGATATTTTAATAGGGACCCACGCACTTTTGCATGATGAAAACCTGGTGCGGAACCTGGGGCTGGTGGTGATTGATGAGCAGCACAAGTTTGGCGTGGCGCAGCGGGCGCGGCTGATTCAGAAAGGCAACACGCCGGATGTGCTGGTGATGACGGCGACGCCGATCCCGAGGACGCTGACGCTGACGGTCTATGGGGACCTGGATGTCTCCACGCTGGATGAACGGCCGAAGGAACGGGGCAAAATCATCACCAAGGTGAGGCCGGCCACAAAGCAGGCGGAGGCGGCCAAGTTTCTCCTGGAGCAACTGGAGGCCGGGCGGCAGGGATACCTGGTGTATCCGCTGATTGAGGAATCCGAGAAGCTGGATGCAACGGCGGCGAAGAAGGGGCATGAGGTGTGGGCCAAACTTTTACCACACTTCCAGGTAGGCCTGCTGCATGGCAAACTCAGCGCGGAGGAGAAGGACGCGGTGATGCGGGAATTCCGTGCGGGCAAGCTGGATGCCCTGGTCTCCACGACGGTGATCGAAGTGGGGGTGGATGTGCCGAATGCGACAGTGATGTACATCCACCATGCGGAGCGCTATGGGCTGGCGCAGTTGCATCAGCTCCGGGGGCGGATCGGGCGCGGTACGCACACTTCCTATTGCGTGCTCTTTGTGAAGGACAAGGACGAGGAGGCAAAGTCGCGGCTGGCCATTATGGAGGAGACGACCGACGGATTTCGGATCTCCGAAGAGGATCTGAAACGGCGCGGACCGGGCGATGTAATGGGCAAGGCCCAGAGCGGACAGGCTCCATTAAAGTTTGCGGAACTTTTGGCCGATACGCGGCTAGTCAGGCTGGCGCGGCAACTGGCGGAAAAGACGCTGGATGAAGACCCGCTCCTGATGGCCCCGAGGCTGGCGGAGGTGCGGGGTTTTGTTTTCCAGGAGGATGAGCCGGGGGCGATGAGGCAGTGAGCAAGCGGGAGGCAGTTTACGATATATAGTGTTCGGTTTTCAGTATTCTCTTCAGAGTACAAGCGCACTGAAAACTGCATACTGAACACTGGCTTCGAATGCCGACGGATCGTCGGCGCTCCATAATTACTTCCGGGCGACGTACACAAACGCGGGCGGCACGTTGCCCCAGACGACGCGGCTGGTTTCGACACCGGGGAGGCGGTCGTGGAGGAGGCCGCGAAAGCGCTGGCCGCTGGGGAGGCGGTGGAAGCCGTAGTAGGCGAAGGTGGCAAAGCGGCCGCCCTCTCGAAGATGCGGCAACACATTGCTCAAAATGGCTTCCTGCAGGCAGCGCGGGAAGGCGGTCCAAGGGAGGCCGCTGACGACAACATCGAAGGGTTCGCGGTCGGCGAGGTAGCTGTTAAAGTCGAACTCCTGGGCGCCGGCGATGCGGAAATCCATGCCGGGAAAACGCGGCTTGAGCTGGGTGACAAAGGTCTCGTTCAACTCGATACCGAGGTAGCTGGAGCCATGGGGCATAGCATCCAGAATGGCCTCGGTAAAGGCTCCGGTGCCGGGTCCCAGCTCCAGGACGTGCCTGGCTTTTCCCACTTCGGCGGATTCCATCATGCGATAAGCAAGAGCCTGGCTGGACGGAGCCACAGCGCCCACGGTCTTCCAGTTACGGACGAATTCGTGGAGAAAAGTGGGGGCGGACATGGCCTGCGGATATAAGCGTACTTGCGAAACGGTGCGAATGTTTTTCCTTGGCAGACGTTCTTCATTTATGACCCTGCTATTGCGCCTCATAAGTACCGTTGCGCTGGCCACCCTTCTGACCGGTTGCCAGTCCACCGGCAGTTATCGAATCACTCTGAAAGATGGCCGCCAGTATCTCTGCAAAGGCCGGCCTGAATACCAGGGGAAAACGGGCTATTACCGTTACCGCACCTTTGAAGACCGGGATTCCATGCTGCGCGCGGACGAGGTGCTCATGATCGAGGAACAAGGCACATGATGAATCCCACCAAGCTGGTGCTTGCCTCCCAGTCCCCCCGGCGGATCGAGCTGATGCAGGAGGCTGGTTACGTTTTTGACATCCTGGTTCCAGATGTAGAAGAGGCCCACGATGCCAGCCTGACGCCGGAAGCCCTGACGGTGGAGAATGCACGCCGCAAAGCAGTGGCCGGTGCCCTGCAAAGGCCGGACGTCCTAGTCATCGGCGCGGATACGCTGGTGTATGTGGATGGCGAGCCGCTGGGCAAACCAGGTGACATGGAGGAGGCGCTGAAGATGATGCGACGGCTCTCCGGACGTGGGCACCAGGTGTGTACGGGTGTCTATCTGGCCAGCGAGGGTGGCACAGCGGGCCAGGGCTTTCATGTCATTACCGAGGTGGCTTTTAAACCGCTGACTGATGAGATCATCCAGGCTTACCATGCCAAGGTGAATCCCTTGGACAAGGCCGGGGCATATGGCATCCAGGAAGCCAGTGAGATGATTTTGGAAAGCTATGAGGGATCTTGGACCAATGTGATGGGGCTGCCGATGGAGAGGCTGGGGGAGGTGCTGAAAGCCGTAGGCTTATGAGTGCCGCCAAGAATGAAGCCGTTGAAGACGATGAAATCATCATCACGGGCCGCGTGTCCATGTCCCTGCGCATTAGAACCCCATTTGATACCTCCGGTCTCAGCCAGCAGCTTGGTCTGCCCGCCAAACGCGTTCGTCCCATAGTGAAAGGATTGAACTACTGGTGCGGGGAAATGGAAGACGAAACAGAAGCTCATTCTTCTTACCTCTGTGACCTTGTGACTTACTGGGTCCAGCATCTCAGTACCCACTCCGAGGTCATCCTGCAGGCAGTCAATGGCGGTGGTGAAGCCACCCTCGTCCTGGCCATGTTCGTTGATGGCAATCTCGATTTCCAGTTTGAGCCGTCCGACATCGCCACTCTCGCCCAGCTCAAAATGGGCTTCATCTGCGAAGTCTATCCACCCCGCATCGAGACCGTACCAGACGCCTCCTGAAGTGTTTCTCATGAAGTCATTATCCCCACCCCAGGTGAAGCGGACTCTCTGCATTTTCGATTCCTTTGAGGCTATCAGAAAGCACGAGCAGTCTGAATGGAGGGCAATGAGTCCGGTAGCGCGCCTGCGGGCCGTTGAAACCATGCGTCAGCTCAACCACCCAGGCTATGACCCCGCTACCGCGCGAATTCAGCGATTTTATACAGTTGTTAGACCGGCACAGGTTTAAGTGCTGCGGGGCATAAATGCGGTACTCCGAACGCTTCCCACCCTCAGTTCTGCTTCTCCTCATCCCGAAACTGCGTAGGCGTGAGCTTGGTCATCCGTTTGAAGTCCTTGCTGAAAAAGAACTGGTCGGCGTAGCCTACCTGGCGGGCGATTTCTTTGACGGGATCATCCGATTCGATGAGGCGACGCTTGGCCTGGTTGATGCGCTCACGGCGCAGCCAGTCAATGGGGCTGGTGCCGATGGCAGCTTTGAACTGGCGGCTGAAGTGGCTTTCGCTCATGCCGGCGATCTGGGCCAGCTCCACCACGCGGATGGGCTGGTGGAAATACAGCCGCATTTTTTCCAGGGCCTTCTGCACCGGCATCGGTAAGTCCGGACGGATGAGGTCGGGGTCCGACAGACGGGCATCGAAGGCTTTGGCGATGATGGCGGCGATGGCGGCATTCACATTGGCGGCATCGCAGGGGCGGTTGCCATCCAGAAACTGGAAACTGCGCTCAAATTCAACGGCGGCCCCGACGGCATCAAAGCCTCCCAGGACAGGCATGGAGCGAACCTCCAACAGCTGGGCCAGGCGGTCGAGCGCGCGGCCTTCTACACGCACCCAATAGACCTCCCATGGGTCTTTGGAGACCGCTCCGTAAGCGTGCGGGTGGTGGCAGTTCACCCATACGAGCTCTTGCGGGGCGACATCATGGCGCTTGCCGGCGATTTGCACCCACCCCTTGCCTCGGAGACAAAGAATCAGTTCATGCCCGGGATAAGTTTCCCGCTGAATACGGTGTTCCGTGCCGGCCTTGAGATGACCGGCGCGGACCACGGAATAAAACAAGTCCCTCTGCCAGTCCGCCGGGGTGGCGTACAGGTTCTTGAGAAACAGGGTTTCCGTGGGCAGTGGAATCATGGCGGTATAATACATCACCAGAGCAGCGCATCTCTTGACCGGGACACGGTTTTTTTTGAGTTGAGGCCCTCCACAGGGTCCGGGCCGCCGTCCACCGATGTCTCTCTGAGAGGAGGAGGGGAAAGAAAAATGTGTGACAGCCACGACATCTCCAAGTCAGCTCTGGCGCAGGGCGGATAGGTGTGCTAAGGCAACCAGTTCCCCCGGTCTCTCCGCCGCGGGCTTTGTGCTCATGCCTGACTTCGCCACTTCCCTCCCCAGCCTCCTTCAGTCTTTTGATTCGCGCCTCCGCCAGGAAGCAGAAAGACTGGCCGATGATGACGCCATTCGCGGCCTCGACATCGTCGAAGATGAAGTTTTAGCCGAGGTGGTCCTGGATGACCGGCGGGTGAATGTGCGGTGGGCTTTGGAAAATGACATCTGGCAGGGCGAAAGCGACTGCGATGAAACCGCCCTGCACCAGCTCGCCCTGTGCGCAACTTTGATTGCCGCCCAGCGGCGCTTCGCCCGGCAGGCCCCTGGCAGCGGAACCGTGCCCTCCCTGCCCCCTGAGGAAACCTTCCAGCTCATGCTGGAGCGGCGTCTGGCACGCCAGCTGACACCGGAAGAAGAAGGCTACCTGAGCAAGCTGGAGAAGCGCTTCCAAAGAGTGCGCCAGAGCGGTCATATCTATGACCAGGACATGGTGCGTCTGCACCCGCGCTGGAGCATCCAGAGCGTGGACCCGCTGGCACTCTGGCCGGAGCCGCCGGTGAACCTGAAGGAATTTTGGGAGTATGTGGCCCTGGCGCTGCATGAGCGGAGCCTGCCTGCACCGTCGTTTCTGCGAGGCAGCGTGGACATTGATGCAGTGCGTGCCCGGCTGAGCGTGTGGCGGCAAGAGCGCACCCTGCCCCTGTGGCGTGAGCGCATCCGCGAACTGCTGAAAAGCCTGAATGAGGGCGCGCCGCAAAGCCGCCGGAACTGTGACTTCCGGCTCATCATCACCCCGGCCGAGGCCCGGTTGCAAATCAAGTCCGGGGCAGACACCGCCTTCCACAATGTCGCTGGCAACGAGCTCGGCAGCCTGGAAACGGAATACGAAAACGGCGCGCTGAACCTGCCGGCTGCGGCTGAGCTGCTGCTGCTGGCCTGCTGCGGCCAGTCGGGTGCCAATCCTGGAGATGTCTGCCGCTTTGACCTGGATACGCACAGCCGCTGGCTGGGCACGCTTTTCCAGCAGCCCGCCCTTCAGGCCCGGCTGCTCACGCTGGATGAGATGCCCTTCCGCCGGGTGAGCGAGCCCCTGACCTGGAGCAGCCAGGAAGATGCAGAATCCGGCCAGCTTAAGCTTACGCTGATCCAGGCAGACGGCACACCGGCCCCGCTGCCGCTGCGGGTCATGCATGGCGCAGAAACGTTGTTCCTCTCCTCAGATACCATCTTCAGCGGCCCCCTCTGGTTCCCTGAGGAAACCAAGCTGGAAGCACCTGCCACCATCCCGATCAATGCTCTGGCCACCCAGGACGGCATCGCCTTTCTGGACAAACTCGGCCTGCCTCTGCCTGCGGACATCGCCGCCCGCATCCGCCATGAGCCGCTGCAGGTCAATATCCGCGCCGGCTGCGTGGCCCGGTCGCATGCGACCAGCACGGAACACGCCGTCTTCCAAGTCGAGGCAGCCACGCCGGATGGCACCGTGCGGGAGGTCCTGCGCTATGCCGGCTGGCAGCCGACGGAGAACGCCCGCCAGGATGACGATGACAACAGCATCATCTGCCGCGACCGCAGCGCCCTGGCTCAGGCCGAGGCTACGCTGCAGGAAATGCGCCCTGTTTACGACCCGGAGTATGAAGGCTTCCGCGTGCGCCTGACGAAGACCTTTCCAGACCAGTTCAATGCCTGGGCCCAGAACATGCCCGAAGGTATGAAGCTCACCGCCGATGAGCGGCTGCAGACCATCCTGGCGGATCCTCTGATCGCCCGGGTCAGGATTGAGGCCTCACAAACAGCTAACATTGACTGGTTCGACCTCAAGATGGTTTTTGAAGTGGACGGTGCCGAATTGAAAGCTGCCGACATCCGCCGGCTCATCGCCGCGAAGGGTGGCTTTGTACAACTGGCCGATGGCACCTGGCGGCGCGTGAAGCTGGAGCTCAGCGAAGAGCAGCAGGAGATGATGGACCAGCTCGGCCTGGACATGGATGAATTTAGCAACGAAGCGCATCGCTTGCACTGGCGTCAGCTCACCGGCCAGGGAGCCAAGGAGATCATCAATCCGCGTGCCTGGCAGAATCTCACGCAGCGCATGGAGCAGGCCAAGCTGGATGAGAAACCGGAGGTCCCCGAAGGCCTGGGCGTGACTCTGCGCCCTTATCAGGAAGAGGGCTTCCATTTCCTCTCCTACCTGAGCTTGAACAAATTTGGCGGCATATTGGCCGATGATATGGGCCTGGGCAAAACCATCCAGAGCATCACCTGGATCCTCTGGCTGCGCACCCGTTACCGCAACGCCTGGCCCTGCCTGGTGGTGTGCCCAAAATCCGTCCTGGATGTGTGGGCCACGGAGTTTGCCAAAGCCGCGCCTGGGCTGAAAGTGCAGGTGCTCCGCGACAAGGAGGAGCTGGACCTGGAAAGCCTGTACAAAGACTACCATGTGCTGGTGATGAACTACGCCCAGCTCCGTGGCTGCATCGAGCTGCTGGAATCCGTGAAATGGCTGGCCGTGATCCTGGATGAAGGCCAGCACATTAAAAACCCGGACAGCAAGGCCGCCAAGGCCGCCCGCATGCTGAAGGCGGAAAGCCGCCTGGTGCTGAGCGGTACTCCAGTGGAGAACCGGTTGCTGGACCTGTGGAGCCTCATGACCTTTGCCGCACCGGGGGCACTGGGGGACCGCAACTACTTCCACCGCCACTTTGACCGTCGCAAGGATGCCAAGGCAAGCGAGCGCCTGGCCGCCCGCTTGAAACCCTTTTTGTTACGCCGCACCAAATCCCAGGTGGCCAAGGAACTGCCCGCCCGCAGTGAGGAGGCAATGCTGTGCGAGATGAGCGGCACCCAGGAGCGGCTCTACCGCGAGGAACTGGCCAAGGCCCAGCACATGGTGCTAACGGCCTCCGGCTTTGAGGTGCTGACGCGGAAGCGTTTCGCCATCCTGCAGGCATTGACCCGCCTGCGGCAGATCTGCTGCCACCCGGCCCTGGTGGACAAGTCCGCCGGCGATGACGACAGCGCCAAACTGACCTCCACCCTGGAGCTCATTGAAGGCCTCCATGCCGAAGGCCACAAGGTGCTTCTCTTCAGCCAGTTCGTGACTATGCTCAGCATCATCCGCGACCGGCTGGATGCCATGAAGATTCCTCATTACTGGCTGACCGGCAGCACCAACAATCGCTCCGAAGTGGTGGAAAACTTCCAGAAGGATGAAGACCCCTGCGTGTTCCTCCTCTCCCTGAAAGCCGGTGGCAGCGGTCTGAACCTCACCGCCGCCAGCTACGTCATCCTTTACGATCCCTGGTGGAACCCGGCCGTGGAAGCCCAGGCCATTGACCGTGCGCACCGCATCGGCCAGACGCAGCCGGTGATGGCCTACCGGATGATCACCAAGAGCACAATCGAAGAGAAGATCATGCTGTTGCAGCAGAAGAAGACGCTCATGTCCAACAACATCCTCGGCGAAGGCGGCTTCTCCAGCACCCTGGAAAAATCCGACTTCGAGTTCCTCTTTGGCCTGGAAGCTGAAGAAGCGATGCGTGCGGAAGACTGATTGCCCCACAAATTCGTGCATCTCGCAATAAGCGGTCAGGTTGAGGGATCAGAGATTCCCTTAGCCTGCCCTTTTTGCATATATTTCTGCTGAAAATGGGGCGGAAAGGTGTCAATAGTGTCACCCCCCCAACCATGAGAACAACCACTCTGACCGAGGCGCATGGCCGTGCCGTGCGCTTAAGCCGCCCCTTTCGCATTCTGACAGCCCTGGCCTCTGTGATCGCATTGAGCATGCCGGTCGCGTACTCCCAATCCTCTTCTTTGCAATGGGACGCCAATGGAACCGGTCCCGCTGTAACGGATGGCCCAGGCACATGGAACACAACTTTGACGAACACCAACTGGTGGAACGGCAGTACCAATGTGGCCTGGGACAACGACGCCAATAACATCGCCATCTTTGGCAATGGTGGAGATCTTGGAACGACGGTCGGGGGAGCGACTGTCTCCGTTAGCGGAACAGTTAATGCAGGCGGTCTGCGGTTTAACAGCATCATCGTGGGGACCACTCAGAGAGGGTATATTCTCAACGGCGGCACCGTGGCCCTAAGCGATGGAGCCTTCATCCGCATGGAGAACAGCACCTCCAACTCCGGCGGGAACTCCCGGCTGGTCTTCAATAACTCCTTTGCCGGCAGCAACATCTCCTTTCAAAAAGAGGGTAACGACAGTGCCTTCATCACCCTTTCCGGTACCAACACCTGGACTGGAACTCTTGCACTGGCTTCCGGCGGCGGTGGCATTTTCTTCAATGTGACGAACATCAATGCGGTTTCCAGTCTTGGTGCCTTTGAGGTCCAATCAGGCAATACTCTGGTCATCAATCACACACAGACGGATGCCTGGAATGTTCCGCTGCTGCTGACAGGCACGGGGAACGGCTCACGCGGATCCATTCGTTTTGACCGCGACCGCACCCTGGCTGGAGAGATCACGCTGACAGGTAACACGGCCATCTCGACCAACTCCGGAACAACTGCACTTACAGGGACTCTGGCAGGTAACATTGGCGAATCCGGCGGCAGCCGCACCCTGACCATCAATACGGTAAGCGCCAGCACAGGCACCATTTTACTGAGCGGAGAGAACACCTTTACAGGGGGGCTGGTCATCAATCGTGGCACCCTCCGGATTGGCAGCACTGGAGCATTGAACCGTGACGCACCAAACCTGCTGACGTTTGCGAATACCACAGACAACAAGTTTGTCACTTTGGACGGATATTCAGTGTCAGCGGGCGGTCTTAATACCTTGGGCGTTTCAGATACGGTGACGGTCCAGAATACCAGCCTCACAGCAGCCACCCTGACCATTCAGAATACGGACACCCAAACTTTCAGAGGCACCCTCACAGATGGCACTGGCGGTGGGGCGTTGTCCCTGGTCAAAACCGGCAGCGGCACCCAAATCCTGACCCGTGCCAGCACCTATACAGGCAGTACCACGCTCACGGAAGGCACGCTTCAACTGGACTTCAGCGCCCCCGGCGCTCCTGCTTCCAACATTGGAAGTGCCAGCTCGGCCCTGACCATGAACGGGGGTACCCTTTCAATCACAGGCGGCAGTTCTGCTGCCAACAGCCAGACTTTTAACGGCCTCACAGTGGCGGAGGGGGCTTCGACGATCTCTCTTCTCACCAACGTCACTCCTCAGAATTTGGTGCTGAACCTGGGCACCATCACTTCCCAGAGCAATGGCACCATTAATTTCATCCTTCCTTCCGGTGCACAAAGCGCCACCAACGGCATTCGCACCACCAGTGCCAATGAGGCCAGCGGCATCCTGGGCGGTTGGGCCACGGTAAACGGCACCGACTGGGCCACCGTTCAGGACGGTAACATCGTCGCCTACACGGACTATGATCTGGTCACGAACTTTGGCACTGGAGCCGGTGCCATCGGCCCGCTGCCCAATGATGCGACGGCGAATGTGAAGATCGTGGATGGAGGAACCTCTGGCAACATCGCCCTGGGAAATCCCGGCGGTATGACCGATGTCAACACACTGATCCAGTCCGCGACGGGGGATGCGGTGATCGGCAGCGCCAGCGGTGATACGCTAAGACTCGGGACCTATGGTGGCATTGTCCTGGCTGCGGGTGCGGGTGATCTGACCATCGGCGCCGCGGCAAACAATGGCAGCCAGCTCACCGCAGGCGGTGCCGTGAGCGGGACCGCCGGGCAGCTTCTATTTTCCGACCAGGAAGCAGGACAGACCACCACTGTAAACTCAGACATCAATGACAACGGAGCAGGAGGCACCGTGAGCCTTTCCAAAAACGGCCCGGGTCTTCTGGTGCTGACCGGCACCAGCAGCAACTACAGCGGCGGCACCTATTTAAATGGCGGGATTATCCGGATCGGCGGGGACAACCGCCTGGGCGCCGTCCCAGCCAATGTAGATGTTGACAATCTGACCTTCAATGGCGGCACGCTGGAACTCACAACCAGCTTTAACCTGAATTCCAACCGTGGCATCACCCTGGAGGAAGGGGGCGGCAGCATTGATACCCGCACCTTTAACACCACCTATGATGGCGTCATTTCCGGCCCCGGTTCCCTGACTAAAATCACCACTTATCCACCCGGCACCCAGGCCACTGCCGTCTCCGGCACCCTTACCCTCACCAATGCTAATACCTACACCGGAGAAACCATTGTCCAGAGCGGCATCCTGCTCGTGAATCACAACGAAGCCCTTGGCAGCACCGCCGCAGGCACCCAGGTGGGCACCAACGGCATCGTGCGTCTGGCTGATGGCATCGTCGTGACCGGTGAAACCTTGACCATTACTGGCCCCGGCAACAATGCTGGCAATCTGCAGGTGCATGGTGGAACGGCCGAGTGGGCGGGCAACATCATCCTCGGCACTGATAGTGGACGCATCGGCACCAACAGTGGCACCGGCACCCTGATTGTCAGCGGTGTCATCCAGGATGGAGCAGGCAGCAAACTGTCCATCAATGGCAATGCGGGAGGAACAGTGGTCCTGACGGCCAACAATACTTACACCGGCATTACCGAAATGGTCCGCGGCTTTTTGCGTTTGGGAACAGACCAGGCTCTCAGCTCCCAGACCGTACTGTCGCTTCTGACCAACCCGATCGTGACGGAAACGGTGGCTGTGGATCTCTATGGATTTGACCAGACGGTGGCAGGCATCCGCCACGGAGTGACTTCCAACGTGGACAATCTTGAGATCACCAATTCGCAGGCTGGGGAAGAATCCACACTCACTATTGACCAGTCCGCCAACTATACCTACAACGGCAAAATCACCGGTAACCTCGGTATCATCAAAGATGGTTCTGGCGTTCTCACGCTGACAAATACCTACAATTCAGCAACCCCAACGGCCTCCGTGAGTACGTATACCGGCAATACCATTGTCCGCGGCGGCACCCTGGCGCTGAGCGGGACCGGCAACCTCACCGGCACTCCCTGGATCCAGGTGGATGAAGGTGCCACCTTCAGCATCTCCGGCCGCACCAGCGGTGATTACACCATAAACAACCAAGTCCTGTCCGGACGTGGAACGGTCAATGGCCAGCTTATTCTCACCGGCAGCAGTTATCTCACTCCGGGCGATTCCACCGGACTCCTTGCGGACGCCGGCTACGGCACCGGTGAGCTGACCTTCAATAATGTCTCCCTCACCGGTGGCACCCCGACCCTGCGCGCTCTCTTCCAGCTTGGCGGCACCAACAGCCAGCTCGCCGACATCCTTTCCGGTGATGCCGCCGAATTTGCCGATGCGAGCTCAGGCGGGCTCTACGACTCCCTGCAAGTAAACGGCACCCTCGGCCTCAATGCCGGAGCTACTCTCAGGGTAGAGTTGCTGGACAGCTACGAACCCGAACTTGGCGACGTCTTCAACCTCCTGGACTGGGGTTTCCTGGAAGTGGATGCTGACGGTGCCAATGGGGCCGGAGCGTGGACCCTCGCCGACCTGGACCTGAGCGCCGCCAATGCCGCCCTCGGCAACGGCTGGTTCTTTGAAACCGACCAGTTCCTGCAGCACGGCATCATCTACGTGGCCATTCCAGAACCTTCCAGAATGCTGTTCCTCGTACTCGGCGTCATGGCCGTTTTTGGCCGTCGTCGCCGGACGCAACTGCTGTGATCTTTGAGTTATCCCCACGACTTACAAGCTGGTGACTCAGTCATCAATCTAGATCCTCGAAATCGCTCCCAGGAAAACATTAGTTTATCAGGTTCTGCATGGCAGAACTCAACGGCTTCTGTTTTAAAACACAGCGAGGGACTTAAACGAAGGAAGTTTATTGTACGTTGTCGAGAAGGAAGGATGGGGAAAAATCCATAACCGCTGGATCCGTCCTCACTGTCCGGCGGCGGTTTTGGCCTGGGTCTGGCTCTCAGGGGAGAGGCGACTGAGGGGGAAGGTGTATTCGGTACCGTTGGTGAGGCGGAGGGTGATTTGGTCGCCGTTAAGCGCTACGAAGGCGGCCTCGATGGTCTTGCCATCGTTGCTGGTCCAGGAGGTGGGCGCGGCGGCGGTGGCGGGTGCCATGGCGGGAGCGGCGGGTGCGGCGGAGCCGCCGGTAAGGAGGGCGCCCTCTTTAATCCAGGTCTCCAGGAGGGTCAGCTCGGCCGGAGTGAGGCGGTTTTTGCCTTTCGGCGGCATGACTTCTTCGTCATTGTCCGGCAGCTTGCAGAGGATGAGCATGGTGCTCTTTTGAGGCTCGCCAGGAATGATGTGCTGGCCGGGGCCGATGGTGGCTTTGAGCTTCTCTTCGGTATCCAGCGCGACCTTGCCTTTTTCCTTGCCGGCTTCCTCGCTGTGGCACTCGAAGCACTTGGCTTTGAAGATGGGCCGCACCTGGCTCTGATAATCCACGCTGAGGGCGGTGGTGGCGGAGGCGGCGACGAGGGCAAGGGCGGTCGGGATGGCTTTGTTCATGGTGGGTGGCTGGGCATTAACGGGCTCCGGCGCGGGAATGTTAGCAGAAGTCTCCGTCGAAATGGCGGGCTGCGCAGCCGGGGTCTGGAGGGTGGCGGCAGCGACGGTGGCGGCCGTGGTGACCTGGAGCTGGGAGGATCCGGGCGCGGTTTGATAATGATCCCGCCAGACCAGATAACCGAGACCGCTGAGGGCGACGACACAGGCCAGGGCCCAGGCGGTATTGCCCAGCCAGGCGGAGCGGTGCGCTCTGGTGGCCCCCTGCGGCTGCAAAGGCCGGTGCGACAATGGGTAGCGGTTTTTCGTGGGTGATTTGGGCGCTGAATCGCTGGCTTTCTTTTTTGAACTGGCGGTGGCGGAGAGCAGGGCGGCGCGCACCTCGCTGGCTTTCTGAAAGCGGCGGGCAGGATCATGCATCAGGCATTTGGAGAGCACGCCGGCGAAGCCATCCGGCAGGCCCTGGCCAGCGGTCGCTCCGGCGGCCAGCGGTGTCTTGCCGGTGAGGATTTCATGAATGACGACGCCGAGGGAATAGATGTCCGCGCGGTGGTCCACGGGCGCGCCCACGATGAGCCGCTCCGGCGCGGTGTAGTCCGGCGTGCCGTATTCGGACTCGTCAGGATTCAGCTCCTGGGTCATGTCGCGGGCGAGGCCGAAGTCCACCACCTTCACCTGCCAGTCAGGCGTGATGAGGATGTTGGCGGGCTTGATGTCGCGATGGATGACGCCATGCTCATGGGCGTACTGGAGCGCCTCACAAAGCTGCGCAATGACGGAGCGGGCGCGCTCCGGCGTGACCTCTCCGGCGAGGGTGCGACGATGAAGGTCTGCCCCTTCTACGTATTCCATGGCCAGGTAAAGGTGCCCGGCGGAGGTCTGGCCGAAGTCAAAAACCGCGACGATGTGCGGATGCGAAAGCCGGGCCATGGCACGGGCTTCCGTGTTGAAGCGGACGGCATCCTCCGGGTTCTGCGCGGCCTCCACCGGCAGCACTTTGAGCGCCACAAAGCGGTCCAGATGCGGCTGGTGCGCGAGATAAACGGCTCCCATGCCGCCGATGCCGATGACCTGCTGAAACAGGTACTGCGGCAGCAGAGCACCCAGCTCCTCCAAAGATGGAAAGGATGAGCCGCCTTGGGTCTCTGGGACCGTGGGAGGAAGTTCATCAGGAGGTGTCTCGGGCATGGGGTGGCTTTAACGGTCTTTAGGAGCTAAGTCTATGCCTAGGCGAGGAAGAAAATCGAAACAATTCATAAGCCTGAACTTGAGAATTTTCATGATCGCCCTGGCCAGCCAGGATGTGACAGGTTAGAATGAGGACGAAATGAAGGATCAGGCCGCCCTTTCCGCCGCATGGCTGTCGCTGGCAAAGCGCACGGCCTGGAAGGTCAGTCTGGCTTGGTGGCTGGAGCGGCTGAAGCCGTGGGTTATCGCCGGCAGCGTGGCGGCTTTTGCAGGTATCCTGCTGCTGCGCCGGGGCGGGGCTGACGTGAGTTTTGAAACCGTGTGGCCCTGGATGGCCGGTACGCTGGGGCTGACCGGGCTGATGGTTTACTTTCTGGCGCGGCCAAAGTTCATCCTCCCGGAGCAGGCGCTGGTGCGGCTGGAGGCGCGGTTAAAACTGTACAATGCGCTGAGCGTGGCGCTGGCGGGACACGGTGCCTGGCCGGAGCTGCCCCCCATGGCGGAGGACGGCTGGCGCTGGCGGTGGTCGCAGATCTCCCTGCCGTGGCTGACGGTGGCAGGCTGCATGGCCCTGGCGCTGTGGCTACCGCTTACGCCAGAGGCCAATGCCACCCTACCGACCATGGAGCCGCAGGCCTGGGAGCAGATGGAAGAATGGCTGGAGAAGCTGGAGGAGGAAAAGCTGATCACGGAAGAGGAAAAGGAGCAGCAGGCGGCCAAGATCGCGGAGCTGCGCGACCAGCCGCCGGAGACCTGGTTCAGCCACGACAGCCTGCACGCCAGCGATACGCTAAAGGAGCAGATGCAGCGGGACATGGCCAAGATGGCGCAAAACCTCAAGACCATGGAGCGCAGCCTGAATGCCCTGCAGAACTACTCAGACCAGTTTTCGCAGGTGGCCAAGGAGCAGCTTTTAAAAGACCTGGATGAGGCGCTGAAAGGACTGCAAGCCAGCGGCCTGGAGCTGAACCCGGAGCTGCTGAAGGAACTGGCACAGATGGACCCGAAGAACCTGCAATCACTGTCCAAGGAACAGCTGGACCAGATGCGTGAAGCGCTGAAAAAAGGTGCGGGAGCATGCCAGGGCATGTGCCAGAATCCGGGCTTCCTGGGCGATGGCGAAGGGGAGGACGATGCCCTGGCGATGATGCTGGGAGAAATGGAGCGCCAAGGCCAGCCAGGGCAAGGAGACATCACGCGAGGGCCTGGTACAGCACCGCTGACCTTGTCCAAAGAAGAGAATGATTTTGGCACCTCCAAGTATGAAGGCGTGACCAACTCCGACCTGTCCAAGGCGCAACTGGGCACGATGCTGGAACTGCAGGACGGCAAGCATGAAGTGGACAGGACCTACCAGGGAGCAGGCATGGCCGGAGACGCCGCGCATCAGGGCACGGGCGGTGAGCAGGTGTGGCGTGAAACGCTGACACCGGAGGAAAAAGCGGTGCTGAAAAGAGTGTTTAAATGAGGCCTGGCGTGAAGCACTTCCTCTCTGCACGACCTATGCTTGGGTGAAAGCGGCAAAGGCTTTCTGGACTGCCAGGGTCACAGGACCGGGCGAGCGGAGAGGCTTGCCGCTGAGCATGGCGATGGGGTGGACATCACGCGTTGAGGAGGTCAGAAAGGCCTCTTCACACTCCTCCAAAACGGACACGGGCATGGCCTCCTCCAGGCAGGGAATGTCCGCTTTGGCACAGGCTTCGATCACCAGCTGGCGGGTGATGCCGGCCAGGCAGCCGGAGGACAGCGGCGGCGTCTTCAACCGGCCATCCAGGACGACGAAGATATTCGAGCCGGTGCCTTCACAAAGCTGGTCCAGTTCATTGGCCACGACCGCCTCCCCGCAGCCGCGTTCTTTGGCATAGAGCAAGGCACGGACGTTTTCCCCATAGGAGACGCTTTTCACTCCGGCCATGGCGCCGCGTGAGTTGCGGGTCCACGGGGCGAGGTAAACGTTTTCCGTGGGCGGCCAGGGTTTTAATGGTGTGGCGACGACGAGAACCGTTCCCTGCCCTGGCCCACGGTCTGAACCCAGCGGGCCATCGCCACTGGTCAGGGTGATGCGGACACGGGCATCCTGAAGCTGGTTGGCCTGCATGACGGCCTGGATGCTGGTGTTGAAGGTGTCTTCACTGATGCAATGCAGGCCCGTGGTCTCACAGGAACGGACCAGACGGAGATAATGCTCATGAGCGGCGAAGGGCCGGCCCGCACGGGCGACGAGGGTCTCAAAAACGCCATCTCCCACCAGTAGGCCGTGATCCAGCGGCGACAGGCGCGCTTCGTGAGCTGGCTGCAAGCTGCCATTGAGCCAAAGAATGGAGGGAGGATTCATGTGGGAATGATCATCCTGCGGAGCATGACTGCATTCAAGTGTTGAAAGCCATAACAATGCACTCAAAAGGAAGCAGTGATGCGATGACTTAAAGATAGTGCACAGATTGTCTGCTGTGCGCTAATTTTTGCGGTCGCATCCTCGTATAAGCTGATATCATGTTGCGTCTTGAAAATGTCCAGGGTCAGGAAATTGAACCTCATCTGGACGCCCTGGGGGCACTGCGAATCACTGTTTTCAGGGATTTCCCGTATCTGTATGATGGCAGCCTGGAGTACGAGCGGGATTATTTAAAAGCCTATGTGGAATGCCCGCGCAGCCTGGTGGTGCTGGCCTTCCACGGAGATGCTGCGGTTGGTGCCACAACTTGCATGCCGCTGGCAGATGAGGCTCCGGCTTTTAAGGAGGCATTCATCAAGGCTGGCCTAGACCTGTCCAAGGTGTGTTATTTTGGCGAATCCATCCTGCTGCTCCAATATCGCGGCCGGGGAATGGGAAAACAGTTTTTTAAACATCGTGAGAATCATGCGCGTTCATTAGGCCTGACACTGGCAGCATTTTGCGCGGTGGACCGGGCGGAGGATCATCCGCTACGACCGCTGAACTACCATCCGCTGGATGACTTCTGGTCAGCCCAGGGCTACCGGAAACAGCCTGACATGCAGGCCACTCTGAGCTGGAAGGAAGTGGGTGAAGATGCAGAGTCACCCAAAAAGCTGACTTTCTGGACGAAGGAACTGGGGTAGGCTGGACAAGCTTCCTCGTTCCCTCTTTCATCCCCCCATGAATCTTGAACTGCTGACTTTTGATCCCGGCCTTGTGGGTGACAGCCCTTCAGCCTATGCGGATGAAGTGGTGAGGCTGGTGCGTGAATCGTGGACCAGCGGAGCCGACATGGTGCTGCTGCCAGAATTCACCTGGATGGGGCTGGAGGCCCTGGTAAAAAAAGGGGAGGAGGATACCAGCGTGTACCACACGATTTCCAAAGTCTTTTGGGAGGCCCTGCTGCCACAAATGCGTGACCGGCTGACCATGCCGGGCAAGGCGGTGGTCCTGGGCAGTGCGCCCTATGCGGATGAGGACACGCACCGTGTCTTTAACCGGGTGCCGATCCTGGTCGAAGGGCGGTTGAGCCACCAGGACAAGCTGCACCTAACACCGTGGGAAAAGGACTTTTGCCCAGGCGGTATCCTTTATCTGTGGGAGTTCCAGGGTTTCCGTATCGCCGTGGTCATCTGCCTGGACATCGAGATCCCGGAGATCTCCGCCCGGCTGAGAGGAGATGGCGTGGACCTGATCCTCTGCCCGAGCGCGACGGAAACGATGCTGGGAGTGGAACGGGTGGACCGCTGCGCCTCCGCCAGGGCGGTGGAACTGGGCTGCCATGTGGCCGTGGCGCACCTGACAGGAGAGGCCAAGTCTGACCTCATTGACAAAAACATAGGCCGTCTGGCCGTGTATCACCCTTCCCAGGCAGCCTTCCGTAAGGAACCGCGCTGGACGGAGACAGAGGTCTGGACCGAAGGCGTGCACAAACTGCGGGTGGCTCTGGAAAAACAGCCGCTGGTTTTGATGCGCAGGATGCAGGTGGAGACAAATCCGTCTCATCTTGGCAAAGAAATGGCTGGTCAATTCACCATTCATCAGGTGGAATCCTGACCCTGCAACCCAACTACTGAATCATCATGAGTATCGTCAATGAGTTTAAAGAATTCGTCATGCGCGGCAGCATCATTGATCTGGCCGTCGGCGTGGTCATCGGCGGCGCCTTTGGCAAGCTGGTGGATGGCGTGGTCAAGGGCGTCATTGGCCCTGTGGTCAACATGGTCAAAGGGGAGGAGGGCTACCCTGCACTGGTCCAGGGCGTATGGGATCTGGGCAACGGCATCCTGAATTTCCTCCTGCTGGCCGCCGTGGTTTTTTTCATCTTTGTGAAGCCGATCAACAAGATTCGCTCCCTGAAGGCGAAAGCGGTGGAGGCCGCACCGCCACCGCCGACACCTGAGGATGTAATCCTGCTGAAGGAGATCCGCGACCTGCTGAAGGCGAAGGCTTGAGCCGGGTTCTTTGCTTGACTCAAAAAAGGCGGCGCATCCATTGTGCGCCGCCTTTGATTTTAGAAATGCAATTAGTTAGGCCGTTGTTCAATCGCGCTTGAAGAGGTAGTACTCCAGGCTGTCCACAAGTGCCTGCCAGCTCGCATCAATGACGTTGGTGGAGACGCCGACCGTGCCCCAGGTGCGGTTGCCGTCACTGCTGACGACGAGCACGCGGGTCTTGGCAGCCGTGCCGCTGCCGCTGTCGATGATGCGCACTTTGTAGTCTTCCAGGCGGACCTGGGAGATGGCGGGAAAGTGCGGCAGGAGGGCTTTGCGCAGGGCTTTGTCCAGGGCATTCACGGGGCCGTCGCCTTCGTCCACGGTGTATTCGGCATTGCCGTTGACCTGGATTTTAACGGTGGCCTCAGTGGTCTCACGCACGTGGCCGGGATGGTGCCGGTGGGTGGTGTGATACTCGATGAGGTCAAAGAGCCCGGTCTTCTGGCCGAGCTGCTTGCGGATGAGAAGCTCGAAGCTGGCCTCCGCCGCTTCGAACTCGAAGCCGTCGCTCTCCAGACTCTTGACGGTTGAGAGGATTTTTTGGACTTCGGGGCTGCCTTTGGTGAGGGCGACACCCATGGTCTCAGCCTTCATCAGGACATTCGACTGGCCAGACATGTCCGAGATGGTGATGACACGCTCATTGCCCACCAGAGAAGGGTCCACATGCTCATAGGTGCGGGCCAGTTTCTGGACGGCGTGGACGTGGAGGCCGCCTTTATGGGTGAAGGCGGCGAGGCCGACGTAAGGGGCGCGGATGTCATGGGGGACGTTGGCCAGCTCATCCACAAAGAAGGCGAGCTCGCGTAGACGGGTGAGGTCCAGGCCGAGGTCATAACCCATTTTCAACTGTAGGTTAGGCATGACGGTGATGAGGTTGCAGTTTCCCACACGCTCGCCGTAGCCATTGATGGTGCCCTGCACCTGACAGGCGCCGGCACGCACGGCGGCCAGGGCATTGGCGACACCGACGCCGCCGTCATTGTGGGTATGAATACCGACCGGGCAGCCGAGATGGGCGATGACCTTGCGGGTGACTTCCTCCACCCATTCAGGCAGGGCACCGCCATTGGTCTCGCAAAGGACGACGAGGTCAGCACCTGCGTCTTTGGCGGCCTTGACGGTTTTGAGGGAGTATTCGGGGTCTTCGCGGAAGCTGTCGAAGAAGTGTTCGGCATCGTAGAGGACTTCGCGGCCATTCTTTTTCAAGTAGGCCACGGTATCGGCGATCATGGCCAGGTTTTCCTCCAGGCTGACCTGGAAGACTTCGGTGACATGAAGGGGCCAGGTCTTGCCGACGATAGTGACAGCGGGGGTGGCGGCATCCAGGAGCATCTGCACCTGGGCGTCATCTTCCACCTTGGCCTTGCCACGGCGGGTCATGCCAAAAGCGGTGATTTTGGCGTTTTTCCAGGTACGCTTGGCGGCCTCCTGAAAAAAGGCGGCGTCTTTAGGATTGGAGCCCGGCCAGCCGCCCTCAATGTAATGGACTCCGAATTCGTCGAGCTTCTCAGCGACGCGGATTTTATCGAGGGTGCTGAAGGAGATCCCGGTGCCCTGGGTGCCGTCACGCAGGGTGGTGTCATAGATGGTAACTGGAACTGACATGGGGGTGGATTTAAAAGAGGTCAAGGGGGTCAAACAAATGTCAACGGGCGGAAGCACAGGGACGAGGTTGACGGCTCATCCCAGATGAACGCGGGAGCGATGATGTGCCACAAAAGAGCGCACTTTGGCGCGGGCGACAACTGGCCATGACGGACTCCAACGGCTGCGTTACGCGCAGAGGAGCCCGCTGATAATTCGAATTGCGAAGATGGCTGATTGGCTGGCCATGAGGGCATGCAAAATAACGCACTCCAGTGCGGAGGCAAGGGCGGGTTTAGGGAATTTATGCCCCCCAACTCCTGTGGGTTGCACGTGATCCTCAGGATCAATCCCGGCGGGCAAGCTTGGAGAGCAGGCGCAGGATCTCAATATAGAGCCAGACGAGAGTGACGAGCAGGCCGAAAGCGGCGTACCATTCCATGTATTTGGGGGCACCGTGGGTGCAGCCGTTTTCGATGAAATCGAAGTCAAGCACGAGGTTCAGGGCGGCGATGACGACGACAAAGGCGCTGAAGCCAATGCCGACAAGGCCGCTCTCATGGATCATGGGAATCTGGATGCCGAAGAAGCCCAGAACGATGGTGGCAAGGTAAACCAAGGCGATGCCGCCGGTGGCGGCGAAAATACCGAGCTTGAAGTTTTCCGTGGCGCGGATGAGGCGCATGGAATAGGCAGCCAGCAGGGCGAGGCAGGTTCCGCCGGTAAGGAGGATGGCCTGGAGGGCGATGCCCTGAAACTTCTGTTCATACATGGCGGAGATGCCGCCGAGAAAGAGACCTTCTGCCAGCGCATACATGCTGCCAGTGATGGGGGACCAGGTGGGTTTGAAGCTGGTGATGATGGCCAGGATGAAGCCGGCGATGGCACCCCCAAAGACCCACATTTTAGCAGAAGCCGGATCCGACATGACCATGTTCCAAGTATAAATGGCGGTGAAGAAGGTCATGAACAGCAGCAGGCCGGTCTTGTTGACGGTGCCTTGCAGAGTCATCTGCTTTTCCCCAGGGACGGAGGCGGGGGCGAAAGTAGAGTCGTTGAGCAGTGGGTTTGCGGTGCGCATGGTGGAGACATTACGTGTAGGATTTAGTCTGCCTAGCAATTTTTGGCCTTATCGGACTGAGGTTGGTATCGGATAGCCAAAGGTGCGCGACGGTCGAGGATGTGGGATTGATTTGGGAAGGGTCGCTGGCTAGGCTGGTGGCATGCCTGACTCCCCTGCCCGATTTGTCCAGATTGATGATGCCGCCCGTGAAACGAATGCATGGACGAATAATGAATGGCTTTGCCGGCCGGACCTGGTAGAGGCGGAAAAGCTGCTGCTGGTCCGCGCCAACATGGCCCCGATGCATTGCCATCCCTTTCACCGTCATCCGCACCGGGAGGAGATCATTTATGTGCTTTATGGCCGGGCGGAGCAGTGGGTGGGTGAAGAATGCCGGATCCTGGGCGCAGGTGAAATGGCACACATTCCCGCCGGGGTGGTGCATGCGACGTATAACCCCCACCAGGAGCCGCTGGTCTTTTTGGCCATCCTATCACCCGCGAAACTGCCGGATGATCTGGCGGAGGTGCCGGATCCGCAGGATGTCTCCAGCGAGGAGAAATGGGCGGGGCTGCGCCAGGAACGGCCTGAGTGCCGGATGGTTGAGGGATGAATTGAATCCTGATATCCAATGCAGCCGCATGAATGCGGGACTCCAAACTTCTGGTTAGGCACCTGTATCAGCGTGCGAGCAGGCTGGCTTTGTCGGAGGCGGTGACGGGCTGGGGATCGGAGAAGGTCATGGTGAGGCTGGCACCATCGCCCTGGAGGACACGAAGCTGGAGGAGGCGGAAGGTTTTGGGGGAGATTTGCAGATCCAGCTGGCGGAGATGGCGGCGGATGAAGGGGGCCTTTGGCCTCAGGGTGATGGCGGTGACGTCGGGGGTCTGCTCGATGGCATCCACCAGGAAGTGCTGCTGAAGCTCCTCAGGTGAGGCTTCCTGGCCGCTGAGGAAACGGGACCACATGCGATAGCGGGCATCTTTTTCATCCAGGGGCTGCCAGTTGCCGTCGGCTCCTTCGCGTACCCGAAACTCGGTATTGTCACGCACCAGGACGGTGGCTGCAGGCTGGCCAAGCTCCCAGCGGAAGGCACCATCTTTAAAACGCCAGAACTTGCCAGGGGTGGTGAGGGGTTCTTTCAGCGCGGGCGTGGTACGGGTCTGCCGAAAGGCGACGACCATGTCCGGCATGTCCTTTTGGGCCGCTGCCCACTGCATGAGGACGGGTGGCAGGGGTTTGGGGGACTGGGCCTGGACGGTCAGTGAGGACAGGCCCAGGAGCAGGATGAGGCGAAGGACGGAAGAAAGGGACATGGGTCAGGGCAGTGCGGATTTGATCTTTCGTACATACGCCTGCACATCTGCAGCCAGCAGAAAAGCGGAGACGACGACCACCCGGCGGGCACCGGCGGCGAGGATCTCCGGCAGGCGTTCTTCATTGACCCCGCCGATACAGAAGATGGGCAACTGCACCTGCTGATGAACGGCGGTGATGTCCTGCAAGCCGATGGGCACGTAGTCCGGCTTGGTGCCAGTGGCATACAAAGGGCCGAAGCCGATGTAGTCAGCCTTTTCCTCCTGGGCAGCCACGGCCTGGGCCAGGCTATGGGTGGATTTGCCGACGAATACATCCGGACCGACGACGGCGCGGGCCTTGGCCACGGCATCGTCATCCTGACCGACATGGACGCCTTCGCTGCCGATGGTGGCGGCGATTTCCAGGTGGTCATTGATGATCAAAGGCACCTCATGCTCCCGGGTGATGGGATGCATGAGGCGGGCCAGTTTTTCGATCTCCGGCAGCGACAGCTTTTTGGCGCGCAGTTGCAGGAGATCCACCCCGCCCTCACACAGGGCGGCGGTCATCGCCTCTACCTGTGCGGGGGCGCAGTAACCAAGATCCACGATGCCATAAATCCTGGCGGACTGGAGGTCAGGGAAGGCGGATGACATGCGTCGAGGGCTCAGTGTAATGCGATCAGGACTCAGGGGTGTCGGCTTCGGATTCAGCGGAGTCGGAGGTCTCAGAAGTGGCCGTTTCCCCGGTTGGGGCATCAGTATTTTCTGCGGCAGATTCGGTGCCTTCGACAACGGCGGCTTCGCCTTCTTCGTTGATGGCTTCCTCTTCCTCATCGGCAATGACCGTGGCGACATCTTGGATGGTCTCGTCTTTCTTGAGGTCCATGAGCTTGACACCCTGGGCGACACGACCGGTTTCGCGGATGCCTTTGTCACCGCCAACGCGGATGCGGACATTTTGACCCTTGCTGGTGATGAGCATGAGCTCGTCGTCATTGTGGACGGCGATGGCAGCGACGACCTTGCCGGTCTTCTCGGTGATGTTAATGGTCTTCACGCCTTTGCCACCACGATTGATGAGGCGGTAGTCTTCAAACGGGGTGCGTTTGCCGAGGCCTTTCTCAGAGACGACGAGGAGCTGGGTATCCGGCTCCACAGCGGTGAGGGCGACGAGGTAGTCCCCTTCATCCAGGCGGATGCCACGCACGCCGGCGGCGCCACGGCCCATGGCGCGGATGTCCGTCTCCACACAGCGCAGGCACATGCCTTCGCGGGTGGCGAAGCAGATCTCGCTGCTGCCATTGGTGAGCACGACGTCCACGAGGTCGTTGCCTTCCTCGATGTTGATGGCGATGATGCCGTCCTTGCGGTAGTTTTTGAAGGCTTCCAGGGCGGTCTTTTTGACGGTGCCGTCCTTGGTGGCGAAGAGAACAAATTTGTCCGGGCTCCACATGGCGTCGTCTTCCACACCCTGGGCCTCAAGGCGGAGGACGCTGTTGATCTTCTCTTCAGGGCGAAGGTTCAGTACGTTTTTGATGCTGCGGCCACGACCGGTGCGAGGGGCCTCCGGAAGTTGATAAACACGCTCCACATAGACGCGGCCGGTGTTGGTGAAGAATAACAAGAAGTCATGCATGTTGGCGCTGAAGAGCGTCTCCACGAAGTCGTTTTTGTCCTCCTTGGTGGCGGCTTCGCGGGCCTCCATGCCTTTCAACCCCTTCCCACCGCGAGCCTGCAGGCGGTATTCGTTGGTGAGCGTGCGCTTCACATATCCGAAGTGGGTGAGGGTGACGATGTTGGCATCGTTCGGGATGAGGTCAATGGTTTCGATGCCGCCACCCATGGCATCAATGCGGGTGAGGCGAGGGGTGCCGTGCTTGGCTTTGATGGCGCGCAGCTCGTCCTTGATGATGTCCAGCACGCGCTGCTCCTTGGCCAGGATGTCCATCAGGTCAGTGATGGTGGCGAGGAGCTCATCGTAGTCCGCCTTGATCTTGTCGCGCTCCATACCGGTGAGCTGGTAGAGGCGCAGCTCTAGGATCTGGTCCACCTGGGTATCAGTGAAGACGTAACGATCGCCCTGGATGCTGGGCTGGCTGCGGATGAGGATGCCGAGGCGCTCTGCGGTGGCGACGCTGAACTGGTAGGCCTTGAGTCCGGCACGGGCTTCGTCACGATTGCGGCTGTCGCGGATGATTTTGATGAAGTCATCCAGGTGACCGAGGGCGAGCAAGTAGGCTTCGAGTTTTTCAGCCTGCTGCTCGGCCTTACGAAGCAGGAAACGGGTGCGGCGGATGATGACCTCGCGGCGGTGCTCGATGTAACAGGCGATGGCGTCCTTGATGCTGAGCACGCGCGGGCGGCCGCCATCGATGGCGAGCATGTGGATGCTGAAGCTGCTCTCCAGCGCGGTGAATTTATACAGGTTGTTCAGGACGACCTGCGGGCGGGCATCGCGCTTGAGATCAACCACGACGCGGGTGTTCTCATCGGACTCATCACGGACGGAGGTGATGTCGCTGATGATCTTTTCATTGGCGAGCTCGGCGATGCGTTTCACCAGCTCCGCGCGGTTCACATTGTACGGAATTTCCGTGATGATGATCTGCTCGCGGTTGTTGTTTTCGACGATTTCCGCCTGGCCGCGCACACGCACGCTGCCGTGGCCGGTCTCCATGTATTCGCGAATGCCGTCCAGGCCATGAATGACGCATCCCGTAGGAAAGTCGGGGCCTTTGATGAACTGGGCAAGCTCGCTATGGGTAATGGCTGGGTTGTCAATCTGGGCGCAGACGCCGTCCACGATTTCACCCAGGTTATGCGGGGGCATGTTGGTGGCCATGCCGACGGCGATGCCGGTGCCGCCATTGACGAGGAGGTTTGGGAAAGAGGCCGGGAAGACGGTGGGCTCCGTGAGGCGCTCATCGTAGTTGGGCACGAAATCCACGGTGTCCTTCTCCATGTCGGACATGAGAGTGCCGCCGAGGGGCGTCATGCGGGCTTCCGTATAACGCATGGCTGCCGGAGGGTCACCTTCCACCGAGCCGAAGTTCCCCTGGGGATCAATCAGCGTTTCGCGCATGGCCCAGGGCTGGCCCATGTGGACGAGCGTGGGGTAAATGACGGCCTCACCGTGCGGGTGATAGTTACCCGAAGTGTCACCGCAGATTTTCGCGCACTTCATCTGCTTCTTTGGCGGATAAAGGCCCAGCTCATGCATCGCATACAGAATGCGACGCTGGGAAGGCTTCAGCCCATCCCGCACATCCGGCAGCGCACGGGAGATGATGACTGACATGGAGTAATCAAGAAAGGAGTTCTTGACCTCGTCAGCGACGGAGATGGGACGGGTGTTGGATTCGTGCATGGCGGGGAAAGGGGAGTGGGGAACGGTGTTCAGTAATCAGTATTCAGACATCGGCGAAGTCAGGCACGATGCAGGGCGTTTGCAGAAACGAAGAGATTGCGGACGCGAAATTCGGGCGGGCTTTCTTGCAGCAGAATCATGCGCAAGCCGTGGGTTCTGGCGGCAAAAAAAGGATGGTCAAGGACACGCTTTGAGTCTTGCGCCCAAAGAGGGGCAGCAAAGCCGTATTGATGAGACATCCAGGATGCAGCCGCGGCCAGGTATGCATCGGCGACGCCTTCGTCTTGAAGCTTTGATTCAAGCAAAGCAGGTTCATCAGCGAGCAGATCAGGCGAAGGAGCCTCGCGAAAGCGGTCCAGATAGTCACGCAGTGCATAACCAAATTCCTGTTTGGAGGAGACGCTGGAAAACTGGGCAGCCAGAGTGGTCATGGACTGGCCTGTCATTGGAAACCTCCTTCTTCCAGCATGATTTCTTCAACGAAATAGCGGGTTTTCGGAGACAGCCTGGATTCGTCGTAATAGCGTGAAACGATTTCCAGCACCTGATTTACGTCTTTGAGTCCAAGATGCCGGATCAAGGTTTGAACATCCGCCATGTCACCGGAGGTATCGTAATCGCCGGTTCGTGCGGCCAGGCATTTCATTGCCAGCAGATAATGGGCAGAGGGCCGAAGAACGCGAAGATGAGTGAATTGCGGCATGCCCTCGGCAACAAGATCTCCCGAACTGGACATCCAGCCTTTCACTCCATCATTCAACCATGCCTGGGGTAGATCCAACTCCTGAGCCACCTCTTCAATGGCGCCAGACACAACGGCTTTGGGAACAAAAATTCCATCCACATCACGTGTGCTCTGACGGGCATCAAAAGCCAAGATCATGGCTGCGCCTCCAAAAATGCACAGCTCTCCCGTCACCTCTTTGGCAGCAAGCTTCCCATTTAACGCCGTGAGGGCGTCAATGATTTGCTCTTTGGAAAGCTGGAAATTGGAAATCATGAACAGTTCCTCGCCATGGACAGGAATGAAACCTGGGCGGAAGGATCAAACATCCAGATTGCGCACATTGAGCGCATTCTCTTCGATGAAGTGTTTGCGAGGTTCGACGACGTCGCCCATGAGGATGGTGAAGATGCGTTCGGCTTCCTGGGCGTTGCTTTCGTCCAGCTTGACCTGCAGGAGGGTGCGCTTGTTCGGGTCCATGGTGGTCTCGAAAAGCTGCTTGGCGTTCATTTCACCGAGACCTTTGAAGCGCTTGATTTCCATGCCGCGTTTGCCGATTTCCATCACCTTGTCAAGGATGCCGGGGATGCTGAAAACGGGGTGTACTTTGGCGTGATCGCCCTCGCCTTCGATGACTTCGAAGAGGGGTTTGTCCTGGCTGCTGAAGTGATCCACATGCAGCCCCAGTTCATCCAGATGCTGAAAGCGCTTTTTCATGCCGTGGGCCTCGTGAATCTCAATGAGGCGGGCGCGGCGATGGGTTTTGGGAGCGGGGGCACCGTTGGCCTCGGGATCCACCTCGGGTTTGCCGAAGAGATGAAGGTCATGGTTCTCACGGGCGAAGGCGGCAAGCTGCTCATTGCCAAGGAAGTACAAGATGCTGGCTTCGTTGCCCTCGCGGAGGCTGACGAGGTAATGCGGCAGGTTGCCGGTCGCTTCGTCGCGGGCCTGGAGATAGGCCTCGAAGTCACCGCCATGACGGCGGATGATGTCGGCAAATTTGGCTACCGGGACGAGCTGCTCAAGGATGGCCTGGAGACGGTCATCGGCGACTGTACTGCCGTCGGCAATGTTGCGCAGGCTGATCTCGCCGGAGCCCATTTCCAGAAGCATGGCGTCCATTTCGGCATCGTCCTGGACGTATTCCTCGCGCTTCTTGCGGGTGACCTGATACAAGGGGGGCTGGGCAACGTAAATGTGGCCGCCTTTGACCAGCTCCGGCATCTGCCGGAAGAAGAAAGTCAGCAGCAGAGTGCGGATGTGGGAGCCGTCCACGTCGGCATCGGTCATGATGACGATTTTGTGGTAGCGCAGTTTCTCGATGTTGAAGGAGCCTTCAACCTCGCTGTCACCACCGATGCCGGTGCCGATGGCGGTGATCATGGTCTGGACTTCCTTGTTTTGCAGGACCTTTTCCAGGCGAGCTTTCTCAGTGTTGATGAGTTTGCCTCGCAGGGGCAGGATGGCCTGGTTGTGGCGGTTGCGACCCATTTTTGCAGAGCCACCGGCGGAGTCACCCTCGACAATAAACAGCTCGGTTTTCGACGGGTCGCGCTCGGAGCAGTCGGCCAGTTTGCCGGGCAGACCGCCGCTGCTCATGGCGTCTTTACGGATGGCCTCACGGGCCTTACGGGCGGCTTCGCGGGACTTGGCCGCGATGATGATGTTATTGATGACAGTGACCGCGATGTCCGGGGTCTCGTCAAAGAAACGCATCAGGCCTTCATAGACGATGGAGCTGACCACGCCTTCCACTTCGCCATTGACCAGCTTGACCTTCGTCTGGGAGTTGAAGCGCGGGTTCGGCAGCTTGACGCTGAGCACGCAGATGAGGCCCTCGCGGCAGTCATCGCTCTCGATGTCCGGCAGCTTGTCCTTGAAGCTCTTGGGATTGGTGTTGATGTAGGCTTTGACAGCGCGTGTGAGGGCCGCTTTGAGACCGCTATAATGGGTGCCACCATCGGGGTTCGGGATGGCGTTGGCGAAGCAAAGGGTCTGCTCGTTGAGGCCTTTGTTCCACTGGAGTACGCAGTCCACGAGGATGAACTTGTTCTTGTCATCAATGACCACTTCACGGCGGCCTGCGAGGGCGATGGCGTCCGGGTGGATCTTGTCCTTGTCGGCACCGAGCTCACGCACGAACTGCTTCACGCCTTCTTTGTAAAACAGTACTTCCTGGCGCGGGGTCTCGCCGCGCTCATCGGTGAGGGTGATGCGGATGCCGGGGTTCAGGAAGGCGAGCTCACGGAGACGGACGAGCAGGCGCTCGAAAACGAAGACTGTCGTGATCGTGAAGATGGTGGCATCCGGATAAAAGGAAATTTTGGTGCCAGTGGTGGCCGGATCATCCAGATCGCCAAGGACGGTCAGCGGCTCGGTGGTCTTGCCGCGCTCAAAGCCAATGGAGTAGATCTTGCCATCGCGGAAAACCTCACACTTGAACCAGTCCGAAAGGGCGTTGACGCACTTGGCTCCCACCCCGTGGAGACCGCCGGAGAATTCATAGGCACCATCGCCGAATTTGCCGCCTGCGTGCAGGCTCGTCAGAACGAGCTCCACGGTGGGAATCCCGGCCTTGGGGTGCATTTCTACCGGAATGCCGCGCCCGTCATCCTGGAGGCTGATGGAGCCGTCCGTATGGATGTTGATCCAGATGTTTTTACAGTAGCCGGCGAGGTGCTCGTCAATCGAGTTGTCCACGACCTCGAAAACACAGTGGTGGAGGCCGCGCTCATCGGGATCGCCGATATACATGCCGGGACGAAGGCGGACGGCTTCCAGGCCTTCGAGCTTTTGAATTTGATCTGCCCCGTAAGCCTGGTCGAGAGCTACGGCGGTGGAGTTTGAATCGATGGATTCAATGATTTCGTCTGGCATAAAAGTTGTCGTTTTTCCATCGCCTGAGTCTGTCCAGAAAAACCACTTCAGAAACGTGCTCGATGGGTAGGAAAACAGGGTAGCAAGCTGCCCCTCCCTGCCAAGGGATTTTGGCAGAAAAACACGCTTTTTTTTGACCCTGCGAGCGCGACCTTGAAATCTGGCTGGAAGCCAGGTTCCTCGGGCGTTCCACAAGATTTAAAGATGGCCGTTCCAGCAGACCTGAAACGGTTCACTTTTTCAGCTTCCAATTTGCATCAAAAAAGTCTGCCGCGACCACCTTCCCGGCGGTTTCCGCATTGGGCGGCTGGGTGATGTCAAGGATGGCCCAATCGGGCAGTTTCGGATTCTGCAGGGAGTTGGTGCGGTCGTGCGCCTCGCGGAAAGTGAGGCCGGAATTGAGGATGATGGTTCCGCGTGGCTCCAGGGGATTGGGGCGGATCATGACCGGGACGTGCGTGCTGCCATCAACGGAGTGGGTGCCGAGGACAAGCTTCTCTTTGGTCCAGGAAAGTGGCAGGCTGGCCGTGCTGCCCGCGCCGAGGACTTTGGCCACCAGAGGATTGGAGGCGGCATCGCCCCACAAGACGAGTGTGTAGCGCAGCATGTCATCGGGAGTGACTTCAGCGGCCTTTTTCACCCGCACATCCCCGCGCATCAGGCTGCGCCAGCGGGTGAGGAAGTGGCTGGATTCGGCATTGACCCAGGCGGTCACTTGGGGCGAGGCGCCGTCGCCTTCTGGCAGCACGACGAGGAAGGGACGCTTCAAGGGCTCCTCTATGGGGCCGCTCTCGGGCTTTTTCAATGAGGCGGTGTTCTCTTTGTCGGATTGGGCCTTCCAGGTGCCTTTGGCATCGCGGAGAAAAACGGACCCGCTGGCCAGCTTTTGCCCGTCTATTTCATAAGATGCCGCTTTGATGGCGGGATCGAACCTGACAGCCGCCACGTTCTTGGTTTTCGCGCGGAGCACTTGGCCGTCCATTTCAGCCTCAATGCGGGTATCTTCCCATTGCTTTTCCTGCGCCAGGAGTTGCACCCAGAACATCTTGTTATACCCCAGCGTCTTGCTTTGCAGCACCACCTTCTTCGGCATCGGGTCCCTGCCCTTTTCGACGGCGGCTTCGATCTTGGCCTGCACTTCCTTGATGACCTCGGGGTGATATTTGTGGCCCATGCCGGGGCCGATGAGATGGGGGATGGTGAGACCTTCGTTTTTGAGGATGCCTTCCATGTACGCAGCTGCATCGCGCTGGGTGTCATTTTCACCGCTATAGACAATGAGGGGGACGTTGAAGAAATTGCGCGCATAGTCGGGCACGTCATAGACGCCCCAGAGGGTCTGCTCATACCAGGCGGGGTATTTGTCCGGTGTGAGCTTTTGATAGCGCTTCACATCGGCAAAACCGGCTCCGGCGTGAACGCAGGCCCATTGGTCGGCAAAGTGTGCGCCGATGTGCCAGGCTCCTGCGCCGCCCATGCTGAAGCCGGCGAGGGCGATGCGGTTTTCATCCACATTGAAGCGTGCTTTGGCATCGTCGCGGGCTTCGAAGACATCGGTCTCGCCTGCGCTTTTCCAGCCGTTGCAGTAGCGACCAAAGGGATGGATGACAATCGTGCCCTTCGGCTGGAACTGGCCGGGCTTCTTCGATGTCAGTTTGCCATAGACAAAATGCAGGTCGGTGGCGGTATCGCCACGGCCATGCAGCCAGATCCACATGGGGACGGGTTTCTTGCCTTTGCCAAAGGACAGGCCTTCGGGCACCTCGACGCCATAAGGCTGGGGGCTGCCATCAATGGCGGAATAAAAACCGAGGACTTTGTTCCCGCTGCCTTCCATCCACGGCGTCTTGCCGTTCTTCAGGGCGGCTATGCGGATTTTGGCCTCCACAAGCAAGGTGGAGACCTTTTTGATGCCGTCCTCGGGCTTCTTGTCATACCATTCATCGAAGTCCAGCGCGTAGCGGACGGCTTTGAGGAAGATGTCGGCATCGGCAGCACGCTCGTGGTTTTTCACGGCCTGAAAGGAGGCGGTGACGGCGGCGAGTTCTTGTTCAATGGCGGCTTCCTGTGCCTCCGAAAGGGCAGCGATGGGCTTCGGTGGCAGGCTGCCACGGAAGGAGGCCGTGGCTCCGTCAGAACGGAGCTGGGCACTGGCCAGGGTGGCAAAGGAGAAAAGGAGGAGCAACGGGCGATACATAGGCCTTGCATAACGACGGCCCAGACGCGGAGCAATCAGGAAATGCAGGCCGTCAGATCACTCCGGGCGCTGCCAGGGGGTGGCACCGCCGCGCTGGATGTGCTGGCGAAGGGCGGTGGACATCTCGTTGAAGATCTTGGGGGCCTTGGCGCGGAGGTTGTTTTTCTCCTGAGGATCGTTCTTCAGATTGTAGAGTTCCAGCGGGCTGTAGGGATCGTTTTGAAGCAGCTTCCAATCGCCCCGGATGAGGGCTTCGTAGCTCTTGCCGCCATAGGCACCGCCGCCTTCACGACGGACAAAGTAGAGATCGCGCACAGCTTCCACGGGCTCGCCCTTCAGCACGGGCACGAGGCTCACGGCATCCAAAGCCGCGCTGGGTTTGGCACCGGCCAGCTCGAGGAAGGTGGGGAAGAGGTCAAAGTTCAGCCCGGCATAGTCGCTGGTGGAGCGGGGTTTTACTTCGCCGGGCCAACGCACCATGAAAGGGACGCGCAGGCCGCCATCGTAATGACTCTGCTTGCCATCGCGCCAGGGATCGTTGTTTTGCGCGTGGGGCAGCGAGCCGCCGTTGTCGGCGGTGAAGACGACGACGGTGTTTTGATCCAGCCCGTATTCCTTCAGCGCCGCCAGCACCTGGCCAATGCGGTCATCCAAGTGCTCGACAAAGGCGACAGTTTGGGCACGTTTTGCATCCATGTCAGGGGTGCGTTTTTGGACCTTGGCCAGCCAGTCGGCAGGTGGCTCGATGGGGAAATGCGGGGCGTTAAACGCGAGGTAAAGGAAGAAAGGCTGATCCTTGGCCTGGGCGCGTTCTTTGAAATAATCGCCTGCCCAGGCGGAGAAGAGATCGGTGGCGTGGCCTTCCGGTTGGATGACCTCGGCGTTGCGACGCATGTAGTTATTCCCGTGGCGCTCATGCGTGATGTAGCTGTCCATCATGTCCCCTAGGAAACCGTGGAAGAAATCAAAACCGCGCTCATTGGGTGTATTCGGGGATTCCAGGCCCAGGTGCCATTTGCCAATGATGGCGGTGTGATAACCGGCCTTTTTGAGCTCGTCCGCAATCGTCGGGACTTTCGGATCGAAGTAGCCCCAGGAGTTTTCCGGCTGGGTGCGGATGACACCCGGCACACCCACGCGGTCCGCATACCGCCCGGTGAGCAAGGCCGCGCGTGACGGTGAGCAGACGGTGCAATTGGCCCGCATCCGGGTAAAGAGCATGCCTTCTTTGGCAAGCTGGTCAATGTGCGGCGTGAGGACATCGGATTCGTGATAGGTGGAGACATCGCCGTAGCCGTGGTCATCGGTGAAGATGATGAGGAAATTCGGGCGGTTGGCGCCAGCCTCCGAGAAGGCAATGAGACAGCTGAGGGTGAGCAACGAAAGGAACTTCATGAGGTCTCTGGAGGGAAATCAGTCAAGCAGGGTCAGGGTGACGCGGCGGACATCCATGACGGACTTACCGGGTATTTCGAGAGCGCGGAGGGTCAGTTCGCCTTGGCCGGATTCCAGTTTCATCTCGCCCAGGTTCAGGGTGCGGAATTCCTTCATCGTGGATTCAGCCGGAGGACGTGGCAGGGTGTCCTGGTTGGTATAGAGCGGCGGGTCCCAGCCGGGGCTTACCTTGCCACTGAGACGGCTGTCTTTGAATCTAAGCTCAATGGTGGAACCTGCATCGGCGATGGGGCAGGTATAATCGATGGTGACATCATACCGGCCTGCGGTGTTCACATCCAGCAGCCAGACGATGTGGCCGTCCTTACTGGTCCAGTTGACAAAATAAGAGCAATTGGGTGCGCCGCTGCTGCGTTCCACGCCGCCGCGCGGCTCTCCATCGCGGGCAGGCAGCATGGTGATGGGGAACTCACGGTATCCCACTGTGAGAGGGCGGGCATCTACGGCATTGCGGGAATCGGTCCCCTTGCCTTTGCCTTTGCCCTTCTTGGAGTCTTTGGCCTTGTCCTTGGGCTTCGCGCCTTCGGCATTGCCGAAGACCTCCTGGCGCCAGGACTTCACCGCTGCGGTGAGTTTACTGGCCAGGACGGGCTCCTTGTCATTGACGGGCGTGGTCTGGCCGGGATCGGCCAGCATGTCATAAAGCTTGCCTGCATTATCCAGGCGATGCGTCTGGGTGCGCACGCTGGCATTCATCGCCCAGGTGGAAAAGATCATGCGGTCTGGCCACTCGACGTTTTCCTTCATCAGCAAGGGTGAGAGGTCGCGGCCATCCAGAGGCTTGTCGCCCACGCGTGGCACATCGGCCAGTGAGGTGAGGGTGGGCAGCAGATCAATGGCCCCGCTGATCTGCGGGACTACATGCCCTTTGGGCAATTTCGCAGGCCAGGAGATGAACATGGGGGAGCGTACGCCGCCTTCATCCGTCTTGCCTTTATGGCCTTTCATACCGCCGGTCCAACGGTTGCTGTTGGGGCCGTTGTCGGAGAAGTAAATGACGATGGTGTTATCGCTCAGGCCATTCTCTTTCAGTTTGGTCAGCACACGGCCGACGTTCCAGTCCTGGTTTTCCACCATGGCCAGGGCGCAGCGTGTCACATCAGCCACTTCCTTTTCCGCATCTGTCGCGGTCTGGGTGATGGCCATGTCCTTGAAGCGCTGCCAGTCTTTTTCGGGGGCGGCCCACGGAGAGTGGGGGGTGGTGAAGGGCACGTAGCAGAAGAAGGGCTTGTCCTTGTTTTGCTCAATGAAATTCAGGGCCTTGTCCGTGCAGATGTCCACGATGTATCCCTTCTCACGCACCATCTTGCCATTGTGCTCCAGCGGCGGATCAAAGTATTCGCCCCAATGGCCCGCCGTATGACCAAAGTATTCATCAAAACCACGCGCCATGGGATGATAAGGCCATTGGCTGCCGTTGTGCCACTTGCCAAAGGCACCGGTGGCATAACCAGAAGCTTTGAAAGCATCTGCCACGGTTTTTTCATCCAGGTTCAGCCGCTCCTGGCCGGTGGAGACGCCGCGCACACCACCACGCGGATGATAACGTCCGGTCAGGTATTCTGCCCGTGTGGGCGAGCACACCGGGCAGACATAAAAGCGGTCCAGGGTGACACCGTTTTTAGCAATGGAATCAATGTTCGGCGTGGCCACCATCGTATTGCCATTCTGGCTGTAATCTCCCCAGCCGGCATCGTCCGCGAGAAAGACGACGACATTCGGTTTGGAGGACTGGCCAAAGGCCAGCGTCGTGAGGCTGAGGAGGACGAGCAAAAAAGGTTTCATGGCTGGGAACGGGCCGGCTGGCAGAACACGGGAAACGCAGTCACTCACCTTTTCCTTCACTGAAAAACGTCATTCTCCCGTCACACTCCGGCTTGCCAGGCAGAGCATAGGTGGACAAGACTGCGGCATGAAAATGCGCGGCCTCTTCCCTGCCATTCTGCTGCCTTGCCTGGCCTTGGGCGAAGATCCACCCAAAAGCCTGAAACCGCATCCGCAAGCGGTCGCCAACACCCATGCTCCCGGCGAGGTGGACCGGCCGGAGCTGGTCCCCTTCATCGTGAGCGATCCCGCTTCCCTGCCGGGGATCGTGGTGGATGAGACCGCCGCCACGCTGGGGGGTGAATGGCAGTACTCCACGCATACGCCGCCCTATGTCGGCCTGGGCTACCTGCACGACATGAAGAGCGGCAAGGGCGGCAAATCCGTCACCTTCACACCAGACCTGCCCAAGGAGGGCTGGTATGAAGTACGGCTCGCGCATTGCTACAATGTCCGCCGCAGCCTACGGACTCCGGTCACGATCCACCATGAAGATGGTGAGCAGACCTTGCGCATCAACCAGCAGGAGGAACCCGCCCATGCACGGTTGTGGCGCAGCCTGGGCAAGTTCCGTTTCAAAGCCGGCCGTAAAGGCTGGGTGCGCATCTCCAATGACGGCACCGAGGATAACAAAGTGGTGATCGCCGATGCGGTCATGTTTTTGCCATTGGCAGATGGCCAGTGACCGGCTCTCAGTGACGGCTTACTTCGCCATGCGTGCGGACCTTTCCGCTGGCAGGGATTGGTTTTTCACCCACACGTATTCCTTCCAGGCACCTTCATACAGGCGCACGTCCGGATAACCCGCCACGTGCTTCAGGTAAAAGCGCACCAGGCTGCCCTCGCGAGAAGTGCCGCAGTAGCAGATGACCTTTTTATCGGGGGTGATGCCGGCCTTTTCCAGCTCGGCCTTTACTTCGGCCAGGGGCTTGAACTTGTGCGTGTTGTCCTTCTCCATCAGGCGTGCCCAGTGGAAGCCGACCGCGCCGGGGATGTGGCCTTTGCGCAGCCACACATCGTCTTCGCCAAGGAACTCGTTCAGCGGCCGGGCATCCACCAGGACAACATCGGCTTTGTCTTTTTCAGCAAGGACATCGTCAATGTTGGCGGCGATTTCCAGAGCGGCTTTTTCGGGCAGCACACCAGCGGGGTTGCCGAAGTATTCCTGCGTGGTGGCGTTGCCCGTCTTCTTCCATTCCGGCAGACCTCCATCCAGGATGCGGATGTCTTTGATACCTTCCTTTTCCAGCACATGCGCGACCATGGTGGCACTGAGGATTTCATCATTGGGCAGCACGTCCCCCGTGGCATATACGATATGCGTGCGGTCCTTATGTGCACCGGCACGGACTAGCAGAGCCTTGGTGATGTCATCCGGCAAATACTGAACTGGAATTCCTTCGTTAGTGCCGCGCAGGGTGTCGAAATTGATGTGATGCGCGGTAGGCAGGTGGCCACGGAAGTAGTCCTTGTAGCCGCCGCGTGTGTCCAGCACGATGGGGCGCTTGGCGGCATCGGGATTTTCAATCAGGGCCTTCGCATCGGCAGGGCTGATGAGGCTGATCTCTGCATTGAGGACAGGGGCCAGAAGTCCAGTGATCGTGAGGATGGAGAGTAAGTGTTTCATATGGTTTTACGATGATCGAGTTAGAATTTGAAAACGAAATTGATCTTGGCGATGAAGCTCACGGAGCCTTGGTCTGGAAAGTTGGCCCAGGTCTCAAGCACGATGTGCTCGCTCAATCCATACTTGGCTCCGACAGAAGGCAGCCAGGCTTCCTGTTCACGTATCTGCACCAGGTCGGCATTCAGATTGAAATCGCGGTCCAGCAACTTCCAGGTTTTGTCCACACCGGCGAGCAGCGTGTTGCCGTTTGTCTGCACACCGTATCCGAGGTGAAACCGGGCGAAGTGAAAATCATGGGCCAGCATGGCGTAGGTGAAGGGATCTCCGGCGCGGTCAATGTCCGTCATCGCCACGCCAGCGACACCCAATGCGAAGGCTCCATCCTCCCACGGTTTAAAACCGAGTTTTGTCTGGAAAAACAGCGGACTGCTCATGTCCGAACCCAGCGGACTGTCCAGGCCCCACTCCAGATGGGCAGGTCCAAACTCCCAGCCTGTTTTGAAACCCATCCAGAACGAATGCTGGCCAGGCCCTGCTGTGGCAAACTGGTTGGCCCCGCCAAAGCTGCTGAAGGCCTGGACGGCCACGACCCGATGTGGGACGGTATCGCCAGTGGGGATGTTGTTCAGACCCGTGGGGGTGGCCTGGAGGGAGGTGGCTGCGGCTAGCGCCAGGAGGCTGATGTATTTTTTCATGTTCGGGAGAATGAAAAGCCAGACGTCAAAAGGCCGTGCGGCAGACAGCATAGGCCAGCGCCGCCAGCACGGCCGCGCAGGGGACGGTGATGACCCAGGCCATGAGGATGGGAATGACGGTGCGCCAGCGCGCCTGCTGGGTGATGATGCCAATGCCCAGCAGGGACCCCACGGACACATGCGTCGTGGAGAGTGGCAGACCGTAAACGGACCCTGCGATGACGAGCAGCGAGGTGGTGAGATTGGCCGTGAAACCCTGGCCGGGATTCATGTCCGTGATTTTGTGAGACAGCGTCTCCGCCACCCGCCGGGCGCTGATGAGCCCGCCGAAGGTCATGGCCACCGCAACAAGCAGGATGCCTTTTTCACCGGTCCAAAAAGACACGCCTACCAGCAGGGCGGCGATCTTCGGTGTGTCGTTCATTCCGCGTGCAAAACCGACCGCACCAGCGCTGAGAAAATGCAAGGCATCCAGGGTGCGGGTGCGATGATCTGGGGCCAGATTAAGCCGGCGCAGCAGCAGATAAAACAGGGTACCGAGAAGGATGGCCACCACAGGTCCAAAAATGAGCGGCATGGCAAAAGTACTCCAGAGGTGCACCAAGTTCACCCCGCCGGGACTGGCCACCATTCCAGCGCCCACCAGACCACCTGTATGAGCATGGGTGCTTGAGACAGGAAAGCCAAGGCAGGTGGCCAGACTGCCGGTGGCGGCGGCCCCGATGGCCACGGCCAGGAGGAAGGAAGGATCTGAAATCAAGGAATCCTCCACAAGCCCTTTGCCTGAAAAGGCCTTCAGCAGATGTCCCGCGAGAAAGATGGCGGAAACCGCCCCGGCCGCCGTAGTCAGGTTTCCCCAGTTCAGCGCTGTGCGATAGCTGGTGGTTCCGCTGCCAAAGAGCGATGCCACGCCTTTGAAATTGGCGTTCGCCCCATTGGCGTAAGCGACAATGGAGGCGACGAGAATGATGAGGACGGCGAGCACGCAGCTGACAAAGCAATGCTTATTTGCGCAGTCAAGCAAATAACAACCTGCCCTGAACAACCTTTCCGGCTCTCAAGCTCACTTTTTGCCCTTCTTCTTTTTGGCTTTGTCAGGGGCGTTTTTGGCGGCTTTCATGAAGGCTTCATCAAGCTCCACCGGACGGGCATCCTTGAACTTTTCCAGCACGCCACCCAGCTTTGTGGCAGCGGCGGCGGCTTCTCCGGTGAGTCCTTCCACCATCAGTTCTTTGTTCTCAGAAGGGTCTGCGGTGAGATCAAAAAAGCGGCCGTCGCGATAAAGCTTGTAGCTCTGGTTCCAGGCGAATTCATGCACGGTCAGGTCCGCCCTCTGGCGGGGCGAATACCAGCAGTAAAGCCATTCGCGAGGAGAGCCGGCCTCACCTTTTAACTGCGGCAGGAAGCTCACTCCATCAATATTGTCCGGCACGGTCACACCGGCGGCTTCACACAGGGTAGGAAGGAAGTCAGCGGTGCTGATGAGGTCACCGTTGACGCGTCCGCTTTTCATCTGCGCGGGCCAGCTTGCAATCATGGGCACATGGGTGCCGTGACGGGTGGTCGTTCCCTTGCCGCCCTGGTAATCCGCGCCTTTGAAGCGGCTGCTGATTTGGCTGTGCGTGCCGTTGTCTCCGATAAAAAGCAGAAGTGTGTTTTCGCGCACGCCAAGTTCATCCAGCTTGCTGACGAGACGCCCCACCATCTTGTCCGTGTAAGCCGTCATATCGGCGAAATGCTTGTCATGCTGCTTCGCCTTCTCCCCCTGCGTAGCCGGGTCCCATTCCGGGCTGTCAGGAGTGGGTTGAAAGGGATTGTGCGTGAGGATCATCGGGTAGTACAAGAAAAAGGGCTTTTCCTTGTGCCGGGTGATGAAATCGAGCGCGAAGTCATTGACCAGCTTCGGCCCGTATTCGCCATTGGTGAAGTCCACGGGTTCGCCATTGTGCTCCAGGCCGGGATTGGCATAACGCGGCGGGCGGCGCGTGTGCTGCCAGAGGTAGGATTCATCAAAGCCAAAATGCTGAGGCAGATCCTTGTCCGCGCCGAGCTGCCACTTGCCGCAGATGGCCGTGGCGTAACCGGCTTTTTTGAGTAGATGGGCAAAGGTGGTCTCGGTCTTCGGCAGGGTGCCGAAGTTTAAATAATTGCGCACGTTGTAGCGCCCGGTCATGAGCTGAACCCGGGTGGGTGTGCATAGTGGAGTGGTGTGGCAATGCTCAAAACGAACCCCCTCTTTGGCCAGACCATCCAGCACCGGCGTCTGGTAGGATTCACCGCCATTGGCCGTGACGCATTCATAACCAAAATCATCCACCATGATGAGGATGACGTTGGGCTTTTCCGCCCATGCGGACAGGCACACCGCCGCCAGCAGACTAACCAAAAGGGTAATCGTTTTCATTTTTCAGAGAGCAGGTAGTTTGGAATGCGGTCATTCGGTTCACTGAGCTTGAGCCCGCGCACACTGTCCTGGGCCTGGGCCAGGGTGATGTGCCCGGCTTTCCAGAGGAAATCCAGGGTGTTAAGCGCGGCCAGGGATTCATAGGGCTCGCCGTTTTTAGCGACATCCGTCACGGTCGCCAAAGCGATTTCCTTTTCACCCAGATAGGCCAGCGCTTCAGCGGTCACGACCCGGACATCCAATGCCTCATCCTTCAGCAGACGGCTGAGAGCCTCCTTGGCCGGAGCGGCCTTATCCTGCAAAACCAGGCAGCCGGTGGCGGCCCAGTAGCGGATCACGGGGTGAGGATCTTCCATAGCGCCCATGAGGGCGGGCAGATGCGCGGCATCGCGAGAGACAGCGGCATCTGCGATATCGAGGATGCGCTCCAGCGGATAGGCCTCGCTCTGGGCATAGTCGTAAATCGTGCCTTCACCGGCCAGCCGCGCCACCATGCCCTCAGGAATGAATCCCGCATCGCGGCTGCTGACCAGTTCGGCACGAAGGGTCTCGCGCATCGTTTTGAGCCGGGCTTCATGGCTCTTGTCCTCGACGAGATTGTTGAGCTCATGCGGATCGCCTTCCGGGCGGTAAAGCTCCTCGGAGGGTTTCGCTTTCCAATAAGCTGACTGCACCTCGTTGCAGCGGCCTGCGGCGAACTCGGCATACCAGGACCTCATGCTCGGCTGCACCTGGAAGGGGTAGCTGTAATGCTGGCCCCAGGGGCGATGCGGCGCGTAGTTGCGCACGTAGCGGAACTCCGCATCGCGAATGGCACGCACAGTGTCGTAGCGCTCGTCCATGCGGCCGCGATAAAGCAGGACGTGCTCGCGTGGAGCGACCTTCTTCTCTCCAAGGAAAGGACGGCCCTGGTAGTGCTCAGGAATGTCCACTCCACAAAGGCTGAAAAGCGTGGCGGGGAAATCCACAAAGCTCACCGGATCCTCCACCCATTCTCCGGGCATGGCCGGGGCCAGATGCTGCCACTTTTTGGGAAAGCGGACGATAAATGGCACGCGGGTGCCGGAGTCGTGGATGTTGCGTTTGCCGCGTGGCAGTGCTCCGCCGTGGTCGCCATAGTAGAAAACGATGGTGTCTTCAGCCAGCCCCGCCTTTTCCAGTCCGGCCAGCACTTCGCCCACCTGCGCATCCATGACCGTCATCTGATCATAGTAGTTGGCCCAGTCCGCGCGAATCTCCGGCGTGTCGGGATGATAAGGCGGCAGCGGCATAGCCTCCGGCGCAATGCGGAAGCTGCTTTTGCCTTTCTTGGGAGCCACCTGGCTTTCGTGGCTGCTGGTGAAGTTGAAGATGGCAAAAAAAGGCTGGTTATCCGCGCGGTTCTTGTAATGGGCCTTGTTGCTGGAATCGTTCCAAATCTTGCTTCCCTTGCCTTTGCCCCGGTTGGCAAAGTTGTAATCGGTCTTGCTGTTGTTAGTGCAGTAATAACCGGCAGCCTGAAGATGCTCAGGGTACATCTTGAATGCGGCAGGCGTGGCCACGCTGCTGCGATGGTTGTGCACGCCCAGTGTTGTCGCATACATGCCGGTGATCAGGGTGCTGCGGGCAGCTGAGCACACGGGCGCATTGGCATAGGCATGCCGGTAGCGCAGCCCTTCAGAGGCCAGCTTGTCCAGATTCGGAGTCACCGCCAGTTTGTCACCATAGCAGCCCAGATAGGGGCTGTTGTCCTCACTGGTAATCCATAGTATGTTAGGCCGTTCTGCCGCATAGGCCAGACCGCAAAGAAGGATGAGACAGAGGAAAAGGAGCTTCATGGTCGGACCTTGGCTTTTTTGCCTTGGGGATTCAAGATCGGTTTGTCAATGACCACCGGCACGTCATTGGACTGCGCAGCACCGGGCGTGGAGCGGCCATCGGCTACAATTTTTTCCAGCAAGGCACGCATCTCAGCCACCAGTTCCGGCTTCTCAGCGTAAAGGTTGTTTTTCTCGATGAGGTCGTCTTTCAGATGATACAGCTCGCCCGGCTGGTCATGGGCCACATAACCGCGCTGCTTTTTCATCCATTCCGGCTCACCCGCGCGGCGGTTGTCATCGCCAGTCACATGGGCAATGAGCACCCAGTCCCCCTTGCGGATGGCAAAACGGCCGGAGCCGCTGTGATGCACCGTGCCCTCACGAATCGGCGCATCCGTCTTTTGACCTAACAAAGAGGGCAGTACATTGTGACTGTCCACTCCCGTATCCTCCGGCAGCTCCGCCCCGACAATGGCCGCCATCGTGCGCAAAAAGTCCACATGGCAGATGGTCTCCTCGCTGACGGAACCGGGTGCAATTTTTCCCGGCCAGCGCGCCACATACGGCACACGGTGACCGGCCTCCCAAAGGTCCCGCTTGGCTCCGCGCAGTCCGTCCAGGCTGTGATGCTTGTGGATCTGCACACGGTCATACACGCCTGGATTCACCTCACCGGTGACCTCCGGTCCATTGTCGCTGGTGAAAATGATCAGCGTATTGTCCGCAACGCCTTCACGCTCCAGCGCCTCCAGGATCTGCCCCACGCACCAGTCCGTCTGGAAAACAAAGTCCCCGTAATCCCCCACCGTCGTCTTGCCCTGAAACTCCTTGGCAGGCACCACCGGATAATGCGGCGAGGTCAGCGCATAATAGAGAAAGAAAGGCTTGCCGCTTTTGGCCGAGCTTTCCACGAAGCTCACCGCCTGCCGGTTCAGCTCCGGCAGAATGTCCAACAGCTTCCAGCCTTCCAGCATCGGTCCGGGCCGGTTGAATCCGTCCACACGTCCGGTGTCCGGCAGCGTGGGAATGCCCACCGTGCGGTCGTTTTTCAAAAAGCAGTAGGGCGGATAGTTGGGCACATCCACGCCGAAGTAATGATCAAACCCATGCGCCACCGGCCCGCCGGCAAAGGGTTTGGAAAAGTCCACATTGCTCAGCCGGTCCGGCCCCGCCGCCGCAGGCTGGCCGTCGTTCGTCGGCCACTGGATGCCCAGGTGCCACTTGCCGATGAGTCCTGTCCTATAACCCTTTTCGCGCAGCATCGTGGCGACCGTCGTTTGGCCCTCTTTGAGCAATGGTGGACCCCAAGGCGGCACCACCCCCTGCTGCAACCGCGACCGCCACGCATACCTTCCCGTGAGCAGCGCATAGCGCGTGGGTGAGCAGACCGAGGAAGGCGAATGCGCATCCGTGAAACGAATCCCTTCCTTGGCGATGCGATCCACATTCGGCGTGGGAATCTTTGATGGCAGCTTTTTATACGCGCCGATGTCCCCATATCCCAGGTCATCCGCCAGAATGAATATGATGTTAGGCCGGGCCTTGTCCGCAGCTGACAGGACCGCAGGCAGAAGCAAGAGCACAGCTAGAAAGCAAGGGAGCGTTTTCATAGGAGACGGAGCCATTATCAAACATCCACCAGGTCAGCTCACTTCTTTTTCTTCCCTTCCGCCTTCCACTTCGGCTCCCATTCCGGCAGCTCCGTGCGCGCCGTTTTCAGGTATTCGCCGATCTTTTCCGCGATCTCCGGATGCTCCTTGGCCACATTGGTTTCCTCAGCCACGTCATTCTGCTGGTCATAGAGCGCCACCGGCGCATTTGGCCCGCCCTGGCGGATGCCCTTCCAGCGGCCTTTGTAGAGAGCCGCCTGCTTGAAGCCTCCTTCATGAAACTCCCAATAAAGGAACTCATGCTGCTCCTGCGTGCCTGAGCCCAAAAGAGTGGGCTTAAAGCTGATGGAATCAATCTTCTCCGGTGCCTTGGCCCCGGCCAGATCCGCCGCCGTGCCCAGCCAGTCGGCAAAGTAGGCCACATGCCGCGAATCGGTCCCCGCCTTCACCTTGCCCGGCCACCAGGCGATCATCGGCACGCGTATGCCGCCATCCGTCAGGCTGCGCTTGATCCCCGTATAAGGGCCGGAGGGATTGAAGCGCGTCAGGTCATGTTTGCTCTCATTGTGCGGCCCGTTGTCACTGGTGAAAATGACCAGCGTCTTCTCCGCCAGCCCCTGCTCTTTTAGCAACTCCATCATGCGGCCCACATAGCTGTCCAGCCGGGTGATCATCGCCGCCTGGCCCTTGTCCTGTTTAGGCCAGTCCTTGTCCTCATACGGACCATAGTCCGGCACATGTGCACCATCACCCAGTTCACGCGCACGCTCATTGTTCGCATGCGGGATGACCATGCTCCAATAGAGAAAAAACGGCGCGTCTTTGCTCTCCTTCACAAAATTCAGCGCCTCATCGGCGAAGAGATCATCGGCAAAATGGATCGCTTCCGTGGCATAACCGCCGCCATTCTCCCCCACCGGTGTGACGATGTTTGAAAGCGGCTCCTTCGTCTCATTCCGCCAGAGATAGTCAGGAAAATGATTGTGCGCGTGCGACTGGTTCAGATAGCCGTAAAAGTAATCGAAGCCATGCTTGCGAGGCAGCCCCGTTTCCGCTGGCCCCACATCCCCCAGACCCCATTTGCCAATGAGCGCCGTTTGATACCCCGCTTCCTTCAGCACCTTGGCCACCGTCACATCACCCTCCTTCAGGGCCTGTGCAGCCGGATTCGTCTTGCCGGAATTCCCACGTACCCGCGTACGTCCATGATGCAGCCCCGTCATCAGCACGCTGCGGGATGGCGCACACACCGTGGCCCCGGCATAAAAATGGGTGAATTTCATCCCCTCTTTGGCCATCCGGTCCAGGTTCGGCGTGGTGATGACCTTCTGGCCAAAACAGCCCAGATCCCCGTAGCCCAGGTCATCCGCCATGATCCAGATCAGGTTGGGCCGTTCCGCCGCCAGCCCACTGCTGGAGATGAGAGCCAGTGACAGCACTGCCAGGGAAAAAAGGGAGGTGAGAGGTCGGATCATGGTCAGCCTTCCACAACGAAGCCGCCGCCTGCTCATTTCAAAAAGAATCACCTTGGCTCCCCTCCCCCGCCACATGTAGAGACAGCCTCATGAAACTTCAACAAAACCAGATCTGGAAACAGGGCGACCTTTACCTGCGCATCGTCCACTGGGACCGCACCTTCATTGTTTACAAAGCCATGAAGGACCTCGTCACCAAACAAGGAACGGAGCAGCAGGTCAGCAAGAAGGAATTCTGCCGCCTCATCAAAGGCGCTGTCCTGCTCACTCCAGAGGAGGCGCGGGAGGCCGCCGGCATCGAGCCCTGATTCCCGCTTGGCGCAGGCCCCAGGCTGGGCAAGAATGCAGACCCCAGCACTGACCATGTCCCGCTTTCAAAAAGTCCCCACCGCCCCGTTCAACCCCTTCTACGGCTGCGCCATCATGGCGATGGCCGCTTTCATCTTTTTCGGCATCATCGCCTGGAGCGCCTATTCCCTCATCACCCAGGACAAGGAGATTGCCAAGATCACCGTGGATGCCCCCATCACCCTGCCGCCGGTGGAGGTCACTCCGGAGGCCCGTACCGCACTTGAAAAACGCCTCACCACCTTTGCCGAGGCCGCCCGCAACAACCAGCCTGCCGAGCTGAGCCTCACCATCGCGGATCTGAATGCCATCATCAGCATCGCCCCGGACACCGGTTACGGAAGCTATGCCGACCTGGTGCGCCTGGAGAAAACCATCCCCGATAAGAATGCCATCACCGGCCAGGTCTGCCTGCCGCTGAACAACATCAAATTCTGGGAGGACAAAAAGCGCTACCTCATCGGCGAGATCACCTTTTACATGCACATCCATGAAGAAGGCCTGGATGCCAAGGTCGTGGACGTTCAGGTCCCTGGAAAGGAAGTGCCGGATGGCTTTGTCAACGGCATGGAACTCTGGCCCTGGATCGCCCCCTATCGCAACGTCGAGCCCATCGGCACCGTGCTCAAAGCTGTGCGTCAGGTCAAGGTAACCCCCGAAGGACTGTTTGTCAGCACACGCGCAGAACCGTGAACATGCATGGCCGCCAGCATCAAGGCTGACAGCTCTTCACCATCTCACTCCGACGGCTCGCGCATCAGGTTCAGCAGTTCCTTCCGGTCCACAGCCGGCTCAGACTTCGGCAGAGTAACTGGCTTTGGTTTTGGTTTGGACTGGGCAACGGGCTTCTGCGCGACAGCCGCTGGAGATGGGACAGGAGCCTTCTTCGCCTCCAAACTGGCCGCAGGAGCCGCAGCCATAGATTTGCCCGGCGCAGCTTTTTTCGGTAGCGCAGGCGCAACGGCCACAGATGCTGCCGGAGCACGGGATTTCAGAGATACTTTTCCCGTCTTTACATCACGGATGAGGTGCGGTCCGCTGATCTTCACCTCCACCCCGTCAATGACAAATTCCGTTTCGTCGCCTTCTGCAAGAATGAGGCGGTTACCATCCTTCACCATCGCCTGCCGTCCGCTCAGAATGGCGGCTTCCGGCGTGACCAGGATCTCAGAGGCGCTCGCCAGGATGGGTGGCTCCACTCTTTTCACCAGCATGGCACCGCCGGTGGCCAAATACTCCGTTTCATCTTTCGCCTTGTCATAGGGCCGCGCCTTTATCCTTGCCCCAGAAAGCTCCACCACACCGATGTTCTGAGATTGTGAAAAGCGGCCCTTACGCTCCGCAGCAGACAGTGTAAAAACGGATTCATCCGCCCTTTCCACGCTCTTGGATGATGAGCAGGAAAGCATCAGGGACATTGTGACAAAACTCAGGCCAGCCCTTCTCAGGGCCACAGCATCAACAAAATGGAAATTCATGGGGGGAAACCCATGATAGCGGTTTCGAAAACGGCTTTCTAGCAAGAAACACAATAGATTGGCATCTATTTGTCCACTCGAAGGTTTTTGCATTCCTCTTCCGCGACACTCTCGCATGCCAAAAATTAAGCCCAGAGGGATGACAAAGCATCCGCCCTGGGCTGAATGGATCAGGCCTTGTGGCCGGTTATTGGTTGTTCTGCGCGTCAACCTTGGCTTTTTCAGCATCAGCGGCGGCTTCCACCTTGGCTTTATCAGCGTCTGCCTGGGCCTGCGCGGCTTCCTTGGCGGCTTCGATGTTGGCCTTGTTCACATCCGCAGTGTTGTCAACTGTGTCCTTCGCAGCGTCTGCAGCGTCTTCCACAGCATCCTTGCGGGTTTCAATGGCTTCTTGGGCGGCATCTTTGCGATCTTCGATGGCTGCCTTTTCCTTGTTGCAGGACACCGTGAACACGGCAGAGAGGGCGAGGAGGGCGAGAATGGTAGGTTTCATAATATGGATAAGGTTGGTGTATCACCATGACAGCCTTGGCATTTGCTGCAGTTGTCGTGGCTCATTCCAGGTTATGGGCCACCGAAAGCCCTGTCAATGAAAGGCAGGTGTCATTGTGCCAACTATATTTTCAGGCTATCAAACATTCATACATCCGGCCTAAAAACAAAAACCGATTGGTGGTTAGGCCATCGGCCGGACGCACTTGCAGTCAGCATCCAGGACCGGCTTTGAGTTCATCCCATCCCTGTAACGCACTCTCAGCTCCAGCCTTTCCGCAATTCATCTCCGGCACGTTCATGCGGCAGCCACAGGATGCCGATGGCAGTCGCCTGGATCTTGTTCTTTGCTGGGGTCAGCTTCACCGTTTCCAGCACCAGCGTGGCAGGATCATACTGATCACGGATTTGCTGGCTCGCATCCGCCATCTGTTTTTCCACCTCCGCCATCTCCGCCTCTATTCGTCCCAGTTCCGCTTCGGCCGCAGCCACTTCCTGGCTTTCACGCATCACACGCGAGGCACTGTTGACAGTGCTCACCTTGGCCATGGAGGCAATGCCACGCTTGCGGCCAAACAGTGCGCCTAACAAACTGCTGCCAATGGAAACGGCGGTCGAAATTTTGGCACTCGTTGCCTGGCCTTTCTGGGTGTCCACTTTCGCTTGTGCACGGATGGCTTTGGCCTCCAGAGATTTGAGGACCTTCGCCGTCTTCTCCCGCAGTTCCTCAACCGCCTCGTCGCGCAGCTCACGGGCGGTCTGCGTGATGCGAGCCTTGAATTCATCCACCTTTTCCCCGGGGTGGGAATAAGCTTCCAGAAGCGGGCTGAAACTCACCTCCAGATGATGATTGGCGTAAACCCAGTCCACATAGTCTTTCTTGATGCTGGAATAGGTGCCCGACTTCATGGCAGCTCCAGGCAGGTCAGTAAATTCGGCCCCTTCTTCGGCTGCCGTGTTCCACTGCCCCACATCCACATCCCGCGGAATCTCCACAAACCTGTCCCACAGCACCCGCTGGTTTTCCACATCAATGGGATTCACCAGTGTGACGCTGCTGCGACCAGAAATTTTCCGCCGCGCATCATCAAAATTCACTTCCGCACTCCGCAAGATGGCAGGCACATAACATAGGGTCTCCGCAGCACAGTCTGTGGCCAGGAAGTATTCCGCCGTTCCCTCCGGCAGCCTTGGCTTGATGGTATTGCGGCCCGCCGCAGGTGCGCTGGCCGCCCCCGGAGGCAGAAAGCCGTCATCATCCCCTGCCCCCACCACGGCAGCCTTGCCCGGGCGCAGCGGATCCATCAGGCATTTCACCTGGTCCCGCGCCAGCGGACCGCTCAGGTAGCTCATGATCCAGCGCACATGAAAGATGGCAGGGCCGTCCTCATGCACGTTGTTCATCAGGAAGACTCGGTTCCCCAGGCCGGAGATGGCCGCCTCCAGCGTCTTCCTTTCAAACTGCCCTCCGCTGCTGCTGATGGCTCCTTCCAGCCCGTCCAGCAGCCGCGCCTTGTCGCGCTCCGTCTGCAGCCTGCCGATCCACCAGGTGCCAATGTTGGCCAGTGCTTTGTAATCGAGGTCCACAGGGTTTTGCGTGGCCAGCAGCAGCCCCAGGCCAAAGGCTCGCGCCTGCTTCAGCAGGATCATCATCGGCTTTTTGGAAGGCGGCATCGCCGTGGGCGGCAGGAAGCCGTAGATCTCATCCATGTAAAACATCGCCCGCAGGGAGGTCGTCCCCTGCTGGCTGCGCATCCAGCCTAACAACTGGTTCAACAACAAAGAGACAAAGAACATCCGCTCGCTGTCGCTCAGATGCGCGATGTTGAAGATGGTGATGCGCGGTTTCCCCTCCGGTGTGTAGTACATGCGCTGGATGTCCAGCGGCTCCCCCTCCAGCCAGGTGGCAAACCCGGGCGAGGCAATCAGGTTGTTCAGCTTCATGGCCAGCGCCGTGCGCTTGCCCTCCGGGAAAAAGGTCTCCATGTCCACCACCCCGATTTTCCGCATCGGCGGCTGCTGGATGTGGCGCACCAGATTCTCCAGCGTCACGTTTTCACCTTTCCGCCACGAATGGGCCAGGATGTTGGACAGCAGAATGTGCTCATGCGACTGCACCGGATCCGCCTCGATGCCCATCAGCCCCAGCAGGGAGGAAACCGTGCTTTCGATGCGGTCTGCCAGCGTTTCCGCATCCTCAATCACGGATGCAGGAGGGCAGTCCAGCGAGCTGAGGATGGACACCTGCAGCCCGGCGCTGCTGCCTGGCGTGTAGATGGCCATGTCCACGGTTTCTCTCAGTTTGCGGATGCGCTCCACCCCCTGCCCCCAGTCCGCCAGGCCTTTGGTCCACATCTGCGCCTGTTGCGTGGCAAAATCATCCACACTCACCCCTTTGCGCCGGGCATCATCCGCATTCACCCAGGGGGCAAACTCCTCCGCGCTCAGATTGGGAAAGGTCAGCAGCGCATTGCCAATGTCACCCTTCGGGTCAATGGCGATGAGCGGAATGCCATCCATGGCCGCCTCTTCCAGCAGGGCCATGCAGAGGCCTGTTTTCCCAGATCCCGTCATGCCCAGCACCACCCCATGGGTGACCAGATCCTTGGAATCATACATCAGCAGCCCTTCCTGAAGCTGCTTCGCCCCCAGGTCATAGTCACGCCCAAGGTAAAAGGCACCGGGCTTTTCATACTGGTCAGGTGATGGAATCATGGGCATTATGAGATGCCCTCATGATAGAGAGTGCGCTTTGAAGACAACAGGAAAATATCACCAGTTCCGGCCCGCTGGATGGCTGTCAGGTTTACCATCCACAGCCGGCCCTCACACTTTTTCCGAAGATGACTTTTCTTCGATCACACTCTGCCTGGCCGGCGGCTGCGGCAGCCCGCGGGAGATGCCCGTGGTCAGCGCCTGTCCCACCGCATTCAGCAGATCCAGCACGTCAAAGGGCTTCGGCAGATAGTTGATCCCCAGTTTCAGAGAAGTCGTCTGGCCCAGGATGTCCGGGCAGTAACCGCTGGTAAAGATGATCGGAAGTGTGGCATCATCTCCCAGAATGGCCCTGCCCAGGTCAAAGCCGCTGGCATCCCCGGGCAGGTTGATGTCGGAAATGACCAGATTGATGGTGTGCCGGTGGGCACGCCACATCTGCCAGGCCTCATGGGCATCCTTGGCCGCCAGCACCGTGTGCCCCTGGTTTTCCAGCACATAGTTCATCACATGCCGCACGCTGGAGTCATCATCCACGATCAACAGCGTGCAGGGGGACACGTCATGCATCAGGCCGTCAAAATCCATGTTGAAGATGGACGGCGTACCCGACTTCTCAGCACTTCCCGCAACAGGGAGATAAATGTTAAAATCGGTGCCCACACCCACCACGCTGTTAACTGTCACCCAGCCGCCCATGTGACGTGCCAGACCGCGCACCATGGCCAGCCCCATGCCAGTGCCCTTGCCAGGCTCCTTGGTCGTAAAAAACGGATCGAAGATCTGCTTCAGCACTTCCGCAGGCATGCCGCTGCCGTTGTCGCTGACTGTCAATACGACAAAATGCCCCACATGTGCATCGGCATGCACTTCACAGGCTTCCTGCTCCGTGGCCAGATGCACCGGCCGGGTGCTGATGCTAAGACGTCCGCCCTTCGGCATGGCATCCCGGGCATTGACTGCAAGATTGACAACGATCTGTCCCAGAGACCCCGGATCCGCCATCACTTCAGGCAGGTCCTCGGCATGCGTCACCTCCAGTTCCACCTGGTTGCCTATGGTTCTTTTAAGCAGTTCCAGCTCGGCTTCGATTTCCTTGGCCAGTTCCACCGGTCTTGGGGCTTTGTAATCCCGGCTGGTGAAGTTCAAAAGTTGCTTGGTCAGGTCCGCAGCACGCCGCGCCGCCACCAGCACCTCACCCATGGATTCGGAAATCCCAGGCGGCTGGTCACCATTCATCAGGTTCATGCTCAGATGCCCCTGGATCACTGTCAGCACATTGTTAAAGTCATGAGCAATGCCGGCGGCCAGACCTCCCAGCGCATCCATCTTCTGCATCTTGCGGATGTCTTCCTCCAGACGCACACGATCATCATGTTCCTGGCGCAGGCGTGAATAGATGTCCTCATTGCGCTTGGTGCTGTCCCAAAGCTTCGTCTGAAGACCCAGCTGGCGCAGAGCGGACTCCCTCTCAAACCCCCATTTGGAAGTGAGTCCGTTGGCGATCTGGATGACCTCAATCGGGTCAAAAGGCTTCTTCAGGATCATCAGCCTGTGGGAGATGCCAAGATGGTCCACAATGTCATCCCAGGTATAATCGGCATACGCGGTACAAATCGCGACCTGAAGATCTGGCTGGATACGCCACAAGTTTTTAATCGTGGCAATTCCGTCCATCCCAGGCGGCATCCTCACATCCACCAAGGCCAGAGCAAACGGGCGCCCCTGCTGCAAACCCATCTCCACCAGCCTCACCGCTCCGTCACCCTGAGCCGCAAACGCGAGCTCGAATTCCGGCATTGAACGCGACGGCTGGGCTTCTCCAAACACCGCCGATTCGATCATGTTCAGATCCGACTCCCCAAAGTCTGTTGGCGACAGGATCTTGCGAAAGTCCTCATGGATGGTGGTATTGTCATCCACAATCAGAATGCGATGATTCACACTCAGCGTGTCTTGGGAGACAATATCATCCGAGGGATCAGAAGAGGGGCGGGGCAAGTTCATGCGGGAGGTCACGGTGAAACAGTTGAAGCAGTAGCGGGGCGGATGGCGGAATCAGAAACATTGTGCAGACCGGATTCTGCGTCTTTGCGCGCAGGAATCTCCAGGATGAAACAGGCGCCTTTGCCAAGGCCTTCGCTTTCCGCCTGCAGTACTCCGCCAAGGTCCTGTGCCAGCAGGCAGGCATGATGCAGGCCGAAACCGTGGCCGTCCGTTTTTGTCGTAAATCCCTGGGTGAAAATGCTCGTGAGGTGACGCGGGTGAATGCCGCAGCCTGTGTCCTCCACCGAAATACGCACCTTGTCATCCCCCTGCGGGAGAATCCTCAGCGTCAGCTTGCGCTGGGATGCAGGCAGGTCTTCCATGGCCTGGCAGGCGTTCGCCAGCAGGTTCACCAGAATCTGCAGCAGAAGACCGCGAGCCGCATAGATCGGTGGCAGGTCTGCAAAGTGCCGCTCCACATGCACCTGCTGGTGCGCAATGTGTACATCCATTTCCAGCCTCAGCGCCTCCTCCATCACCGTCGCCATGTCCAGCGGCTCCCACAGTGTCCTCACGGTGCTGTGAGACTGCTGTAGCATGATCATGTCCCGGATATGCTCAATGCGCTCGATCATGTCACTGACCGTCGCGTCCAGGCGGTTTTGTTCATCCCGCAGATATGCGGCAAGATCCACCAGATAGCCCGGCAGCGCCTGGCCGCGCTTGTCGTTGGTAAAAAAGTCCGGATCATCCGGCAGGTGCTCCTTCAGCAGCACCGTGGCCTGGCACAGCTTGTCCATTCGGGACTTCTTCAGCCGTTCTGCCAGCAGCTTGGCACCCACGTTGAGGCTGTTGAGCACGTTGCCCACATTATGCAGTACACCTGTGGCGATCTCTGCCATGCCTGCCTGGCGGGAGGCCTCGATCATCATCTTATGCATTCCCTGCGCACTGGCCTCATTTTCCCGCTGGGCCGTGATGTCCAGCAAAATACCACGCAGCACTCTCCCGTCCAGCATCAGCTTGGCAGCCTGACCATATTCGTTCACAAACGCCGTCATCCCGTCCGGCTTCACCACCCTGTATTCGATGTGATATTTTTCCAGATTTTTGACCGCGAGCTTCCAGCATTCCACCACGCGGCCACGGTCCTCAGAATGGATCACCTTCTCCAAAAAGCCTCCTTCATCCCCCCACCGCTCCACACCATAGCCCAGATAACCATCAGCATTTTGGCTCAAGTACGTAAACCCCCCGCTTCCCGCAGGCCTTTCCCAAACCACACCTTGCACAGAATTCACCATCCCGTCCAGGCTTTCGATATCCTTCATCAACGGTTCAATGGCCTTTTCCAGCTCCCTCTGCCGCCGGGCTTCCGAGGTCACCACCAAAAATCCGCCCAGGCACAGGCAGATCACCAGCAGGCCGCTGAATTCACCCACCACGCGCCATTGCTCACGTTCTCGCGCTGTGTTCCATACTGAAGGAACGAATTCCATCACCAAAACGCCCTGCACAGCGTCCATCTTATCCCGCAAGGGCACCACCGCCAGCAGTCCCACGGCAATGCCCGCTCTGCCGCGGTCTTCGCACCAATGCTCCCCACCTGAAAAAGCTTTCAAAATCTTGTCTTCACAACCTGCTTTGATCATCGGGCGGTCCCCTTCACGGATCAGACCCAAAGTGATTTTCTTCACCTTGCCTTCAGCATTTTTGGTGACCAGGGTTACAGTCCTGACCGTCACCGCCTGTCCAACGGTTGACCGGGTTCTCTGGATGACTTTTCGGATCGCCGCCGCGTCCATCTCAGCAATGGCATCAGTGGACCGCTCCAATGCGTGGGCATAGGTGCGCGTTACCCCCATCCATGACTGCATCAGTCCGTCTGTTAGTGTCTGCGATGATTTGTCAATTTGCTTAACAGCCAGAAACCCCACCGAGCCCACCACTGCGAAAATGAGCAGATGATGGTGGGTGTTATGATAGCGTTTCTTTAAAAAGCCAAGGCATGCCCCTCCGACAGCCAGTGTCGTTGCCAAAAAGACTAAAGCAGGGGTGCCCCATTCCATATATTACAACAATTATAGCTGCTATGAACATGAAGGCAAAGAAATCATCACTTCTAAACAAACTTTTTTCATCACCCCCTGATTATTTGACTCAGGTGAGCAATCCGTCAAGGAATGGACTACAAGGATGCGCAGAAAACAGCCTACTAGGATCAATGAAGATAGAAAAACTCATTCGCATTCAGCAGCACATGACACAAATCTGTCACCGCCTCCCGCTCAGGATCCAACGCTCCCCTGGCAGTGACTGGCGTTGCGCCTGACTCCCACCGCCAGGCCGTTTTCGCATCGCCCTTCAGCATTTCCGCTGTGATGTCGGCATTCACATCCACCACGCAGGTCGCATCTGTCGCCCCCACCCAGGCCATCAGCTTGCCACCGTCCAGGCCGCCCTGCCGCATGGCAAAACGCGCGATGGCTCCATGCCACAGACTGTTTTTGTCTTTTTCACGACCGCCTACATACAGGCCACGCTCCGCATTCACATACCCGCCACACACCTGGTGAGGTACGGTCACACTCTGCATTGGTGATTTCGGGTCGCTCAGGTCCTTCGCATAAAATGTGATCGTCCCACCGTGCACCTGGCCTTCCGCAGGCTCGTTGTTAATCGCCGCCGCCACATAATAAGGCGTGTTCAAAGGGATCCGCAGCCCGGATGCCACCACTTCGTACATCAGAGTGCCCTGGAAATCATCGCCCGAGAGCTGAACAATCAGATTGTTCGGCTTATATGCGGACTTCTCGCTCGTCACGCCCAGGGACCAGCCCCGGTCTGACTTGCTGTTGTCCCAGCGGGAGGCAATCGTCCGCACATTCGAACTTGGATAGAGGCTGCTCAAATTGACCACCGCTTCCAGGGCGAATTCATTTCCCTCAATGCGTCCGGTCTCTTTCACGCGCAGCTTCTCATGGGACGTACCCGGTGTATGTAGCAGCGTCTTTGCCGTCTTTGAGGCCCCGGAGCTACCGAAAAAACGGCTCGCATCCGCAATCGCAGGCGGCTCCGTCGGCTGGACTGGGATTTCCTTGTTCAACTGCCCCCGCTGCGCCGCCAGAAAGGCAATTGCATCCTTTTTCTCCGCTGACGTGGCCTTTCGTGTGAATGCCAGGCGGTAGGCGAGGTCCACCAGCTCCGCATCCGTCTTCGGCCCCTGGTTCAGCAGGTGTGCCGCCATCGCCCGCGCCCGCTCCAGCGGCCAGTCCCCGTTAATCATGAGCAGGCTCTGCGTCGCTGTCGTTGTCGAATCCCGCGTCGGCAGGCTGCTGAATCCTGGGGGTGCATCCAGGCTCGCCAAAAATTCATCCTGCGTATTGCGGATCTTCTTTGTATAGATGCTCCTCCGGGGTTTGCTCGCCGGCACGCTCTCACCGCCCATCTCCGGGTCCAGTTCGCCGCTCGCCGCCAGCACCGCATCCCGCGCCTGTTCAGCATCCAGCCGCCGGGGCAGGAAGCGCCACAGCAGCAGGTTCTCCGGGTCCGTCGTCAGCTCCTTCGTCGTCGGCGCACGCAGCGCCGTCTGGCGATACGTCGCAGACATCACCATCAGCTTGTGCAGCGGCTTCAGCTTCCAGCCGCCTTCCACAAACTCCGTCGTCAGCCAGTCCAGCAACTCCGGGTGTGTCGGTTTTTCACCCAGCCGTCCAAAGTCGCTGGGCGTTGCCACCAGGCCCCGGCCAAAATGATACTGCCACACCCGGTTCACCATCACCCGTGTCGTCAGCGGATTGTCCGCCCGCGTCAGCCAGTCCGCCAGCACCGTCCGCCGACCCGTCGTGGCTGATCCCGGCGAGATCTCCGGCAGCTTTGCCTCCTGCGGCTCCAGGATCGTCAGGAAACCCGGATTCACCACTGTCTCCCCCGTCCGCCGTGCCTTGAATTTCGTGATCCCAGGCGCACCGCCCGTCTCACCAATGATGAACGCTGGCAGCAGCGGCTTCGGCTTCAGCGCGTCAAACTGCGCCAGCGCCTCCTGGGCCACCTTCAACTGAGACTGCTCAGGCTCCTTGATCTTGTCCGTCTTGAACCGGTACCGCTCAAACTCCGCCTGCCGCCAGGCCAGCCGCACCACCTGTTCCTCATACGCCGTCCGCTCCACCGCAGGCTTCTTCCACATCGCCACCACTTCAGCCGGAAATTTCTCCATCGCCCGCGTCTGCGCACCAGCCACCTTTGGCTCAATGATGGCATCAATCACTGCCAGCGGCTCCTTCGCCGCCTCACGCCAGGCCGCCATTTGTTTGTCATAAGCCTTCACTTCCTCAGGGGTCGCCAGCGGCTTGTCCTCAGGCCACACAATGTTCGAAAAGAACGCCTGCAGCCGGAAATAATCCTGGTGCAAAATCGGGTCAAACTTGTGGTCATGGCACTGCGCACACTGCACGCTCATCCCCATAAACACATCCGCTGTCACCCCCGTCACCTCATTCATGATGTTCTGCCACTGCGTCTCCGCATCCCGCTGGTTATACTCATAAATCGAGTGCCTTAAAAACGCCGTCCCAATGCTCACCTTCGGATTCGCCGGGTCCATCTCATCCCCAGCAATCTGCTCCCGCACAAACCGGTCATAGGGTTTGTCTTCATTGAACGACTCGATCACATAGTCTCTGTAAGGCCACACATTCGGCCGGTACGCATCCTGCCGGTAACCTTCAGATTCCGCATAGCGCGCCAGGTCCAGCCAGTGCTGTCCCCACCGCTCACCATATCTGGGGCTGGCCAGCAGCCGGTCCACCAGCCGCTCATAGGCCGATGCCGTCCCCTTTTTCACCGGCATTGCCTTCTCGGCACGCACCTCCTCCACAAATGCCGCCACCTCCGCCGGGCTCGGCGGCAGACCATGCAGGTCAAAATACACCCGCCGCACCAGCTCCTCCGGTGACGCTTCTGCTGCAGGTGTCAGCCCATTCTCCGCCAGCTTCACCCGCACAAACGCATCAATCGGCGAACTCACTCCCGCCGCCGCATCGGCTTTCACCGCCGGCACCTGTGGCCGCTTCACCGGCTGAAAGGCCCACCATGCCCGATCCTCCTCCGTAAACTCACCCGGCTTCCGTGCCGGTGCCGCCGCCGCCACTTCGGACTCCGGCCAGGGGGCTCCCATCGCGATCCACTGCTTCAGCGCCGCGATCTGCTCTTCCGGCAGTTTCCCATCCGGCGGCATCTCCAGGTCCCCGTCCTCATACCCCACCGCCCGCATCAGCAGAGATTTCTCCGGTTGGTGCGCCACCAGCGCCGGACCCGTATCTCCCCCCTGGTTCAGATACGCCAGATTATCCACCCGCAGCCCTCCCTTCTGCTTCTCCTTGCCATGGCAGCTGTAGCACGACTCCGCCAAAATCGGCCGGATCTTGTTCTCAAAAAATTTCAGCGACTCCGGCTCAATCGCCCAAGCCTGAGCACCCGCCGCCAGCATAAAAGCCCCAAAAAGAGAACGCATTGAAAACATAATTACACCTATAAGGCCCCCGCCCCCCACTTTTAGACATAAAAAATCAAAAGACACTCCCGTTCTGCCGCCACTTCCAACGCTTATCGCCTTCAGCGCACTGGAGTCTGGTGCCGCGCGCAGCCAGTTAAATCGCCCTTCCGCAGCCCAAACCCCCGCCAACCCCATTTGTTCACGCCAGCGGGATCATTCGGCAATCGGCATTTTATTCCCCTTCCTCTCTCCCCCCAAATCAGAAATCATAAATCCTAATCATAAATGATCTCACCTCTCCCTCGGCTCCAGTTCATGATCCGGGTCCCGGCGCTTTTCATAGACCCGCACCCGGGCCTGTAGCTCCCGTTTCGACCGCCGCTCCACGGTCATCTGCCGCTTCTTGCGGCTGCGCCGCAGTTTTTCGATCTCCTCATCCAGCTTCAAAAAGCCTTCCATCCGCCCCGCGTCCAGCTTCCCCTCCACCAGCGCCGCGCGGATCGCACAGCCCGCATCCTTGCCGTGCTTGCAGTCCCCAAACTTGCACTGCTGTGCCAGCGCCTCAATGTCCGCAAACCCCTCGCGCAAAATCACCTCGTTCGTCCACATCTGCACCTCCTTGATGCCCGGATTGTCAATCAGCACGCCCCCCCTCGGCAGGATGACCAGCTCCCGCGCCGTCGTGGTGTGCCTCCCCTTCCCCGTCAGTTCATTCACCTCATCAACCCACTGATATTCATCACCTAACAATTGATTAAGTACCGACGACTTACCCACCCCGCTGGACCCGATCAGCGTCACTGTCCGCCCCTTCGTCAAATACTGCCGCAGCACCGCCAGGCTGCGCTTCTTCGTCGCACAGGTGATGTGTACATCCGCCGCCGGATTCAGCGCCCGGATCTCCTCCGCAGCCGCCTCATTGTCCTCCTTATCATAGAGGTCGCTCTTGTTCACCAGCACCACCGCCTTCGCCCCGCTACGGGCGATGATGGTAAAATACCGTTCCATCCGCCGCAGGCTGAAGTCCGTCCCTGCATCTGTCACCACCACCACCACATCCACATTCGCCGCGATCACCTGCTCCTCCGTGCTCTTCCCCGCCATCTTTCGAGATAGACAGGTCTGTCTAGGCAGCCTGGCCCGGATCACATGCTCCGCGTCTTCGCCCCCCACCTCCAGCGCCACCCAATCTCCCACCGCCGGCAGTTCAGCATCCGTCTCCGCCTCGTGGTACACTTTCCCACACATCACCGCCTCATACTCATCACCATCCCCGGTCAGCGCCCCATATGTGATCTTGTTATCCCGCGTCAACCGCGCCGGCACCCAGCCCGCCTTGTAAAACGGGCCAAACGCCTCCTCAAAAACCGAATTCCATCCAAGATCACTCAACGTCATCCCCCAAAATAGCCGAACAAGCTCAAAGAACAAATCAATCAAGGATGCGGAGTTAAGCGGGATGGAGGAGAGTGAGATGCCTGCTCAGGCAACAGCAGGTGGGACAAAGCTCTCGTTTCCTCCGCTTCACCAACCCCGGGACTTGGTAAGTCCCGCTCCTTGCCCCGCTGTGCATGGGGGCTCACACAGCCGAGATTCTCGCGGGCCGTATTGCTTCTTTAACGTCTTGTCCCCAAAGAGTAAGCCTGGGAAAATAAACCGCCTGAAATCAGGCCGCTGTCGGCGGGAGATTCGATGAGGAAGTGAGGCCGGTCCATGGGCAGCCAAGTAAGCGAGTCCAACGTCTCTGTTTTTGACCTCCTCTGCCTTTCAGCTTCATGCTTCTAAGCAGGGTTAGGCCCCATTGAATTCCACACCGTCAATTCCAGTCTCACTCATCGCCACGCCCCGCACTTTATCCACATGAAACGATTCATCCCCTCCGCCTTCGCCACACTTGCCATGCCATTCCTGGTGATGGCGCAGTCCCCCGTTCCGTCTCCAGACGACGACAAGCCGAGGGTCCCGGAAGCACCCGTCCCGGCACCTGAGACTGTCGTGCCTGCTGTGCCCCCTGCGCGTCCTAGTGCCACGCCGGCTGGGCCTGGCCGGCCTGAAAGACCTGCAAGACCCGGTTTGGATCGCCCCGGCCCTCCCGGAACTGAACGCCCTGGCGCTCCTGGCGCTAAACGCCCTGGCCCTCCCGAAACTGAACGCTCTGGCCCTCCTGGCACCAAACGCCGCGGCTCGCCCGGAGACAGAGATAAATCGGGCGCGCCCGAAAATCCGGCCCCCGTTCCCGCTGGCACTCCGCCAGAAGAGAATCCATCCGCCAATCGAGAGCGCCCGTCCCCGCCTTCAGGCAGGGAGATGCCTTCAACACGCCCGTCTGAGACGCCCGGCACACCACCCACCGCTCGTGACGCACCGCCCTCCACCTCTGGCACTTCCAGAACTCGCCCCATGCCCGGCCAACGACCCACCGGCGCTCCGAAAGAGCGTGGCGCTGATCCTTCTCAGACACGCCCGCCAGCCCCTGGCGCTCCGATGCCTCCCGTCACCTCTAAGCCCGAAGCCCCCGGCGAACCCAAATCCGCAGATCGGTCCAAGGGTCGCGAGCGGCCTGGTCAGCCAGGACAACCTGGGGATCGCGGACGGCCCGGACGCCCAGGATCACCTGAGAGCCGAGATCGCCCTGAGCGCCCCGCCGCCCAGAAACCCCCTTCGCAGGAGACTGCCAAAGTGCTTGAAGATGAGCCCAAGCGTGATCGCCAGGCCGACGCCGCCCAGGCTCGCAAGATCGAAAACCCTGAAGATGCCAAGCGCCTCCTCATGAACATCCTCGGTGGCAGCCCCGCCCGGGTTGACTCCAATGATCGTCCTGGTTCAAATGACCGTTCTGGCCCAAACAATCGTCCTGGCTCAAACGACCGTTCTGACCCACGGCGGCGCAGCGACGGCTTCAGGTCTGGCTACCGTCCCTCCTTCGAAGAAGTGGGCCGCACCCAGCAGGACCGCGACCGCACCGTCAGCAGCATCGTCGAGCGCTTCCAGGGCCGTCCCCCACAGGCTGCGCCTTCCGGCAGCGTTTATCGCGAACAACGCATCTTCGAAGCCAACGACACCCGCCGGCGCACCCAGTTTTACGAAGGGAACCGCCGGGTGATCCGCTACTCTTCCATGCAGCAGATCCCTCCCATCATCATCGCCTCCCAGCAGCTCAACCGCGTCCAGCTCCTCCCCCACGCGCAGAACACCTACACCGTCAGGCCGCCCGCACCGCAGCAGGAGCAGTATTACCAAAACGACATTCCCGCTTCCTACACCACCGGCGATGCCTATGCCGTCTCCTACAGCGTTGACCCTGACTCGGCCATCAGCACCGATGCCATCCTCTTCCGCCAAGGCTCCACCGACTTCGCCGACGCCTACTCCTACGACCTCGTCATTGACATGGCCAACGCCATGCAATCCCCCGCCCTCAGCAACGACACCTTCGTCATCGAAGGCCACGCCTCCGCCGAAGGCGACTACGGCCAAAACCTCCAGCTTTCCCAAGAACGCGCCGAGCGCATCTCCCGGGAACTCGTCCATCATGGCGTCAGTGCCGAGCGTCTCATGCCCGTCGGCTACGGCGAAGCCGAAGCCGCCTACCCGGCTGATGCTAACGAAGGCGACAGGCGGCTGGACCGCAGGGTTGTGGTGTTCCGGATGCGCGAATAAAGCCTCCTTCCATTCCGCCATCAAATGCCAGAACACGCCCCAAATAAAGGGGCGTGTTATTGGGCTGGGCGCGCCGCTTTACCAACTCTTGGCGGCTGGGATTTGGTTGGCCTAACATATAATCAAAGTCCCCCCAACGAGAGGTTTTGTCAATTGTCGCACTGACCCAGTTTTCCCCTTGATTTATCAGGCTTCATGTCGCCTGACTCTGTTTCCCCATGCTAAGATATTGATCGGGAGGCTGGATTCAAGGGCGCCGATATTCGCCATTTGCCGCGGCGGTTTCGATTCGTCTTTTCAAGTAATCGGTTAGTTCAAAGACGAGCGTGTGAAGTTGATCATAGCCTACAACATCAATCTCTGTCTTCTCGCCATGGGCAATTTCGTTCCGCTTTTTCAGGAGGCTTCCATCTAGCACCAAGAAACGGGAAGTAAAGAAGTCATCACAGTAAATACCAACCGTCGTGAGCAGATTTATGAGAACTTTAGAACTGAGATTGTCCTCGGAATCTATTGAGCCCGCTAATGTGAATTTCCCTGTGTTTCCCTGATTGAAGGTCGCGAACTCAATCACATTTAGATACAACTGAATACGATTTGATTGACCGGCTTCACGAATTGCGCCTTTACTGGCAATCGCCACGAAATTGGTTTTAAGTTGGTCATATCGGAGACCTTGCCTTGCAACGAATCCCAGATAAGCCTCGCACGCACTCTTGGCAAAACCTTCCCAGTGCGCATATAGCAATGGCACTCCTGCACGAGCCAACAGTCTTTTCTCGTGCACACGATTTGTTGTTTGAATTGAGAAGCGAAGATTGGTCATCTCTTGCTTTCGCCAAGCAAGAGCCTGATCAAGAAAATCTGTTAACTCCGATTGCGACCTTATCTTCACGGTTTAAATAGTTCACGTCCAAGTGGAATCGTCACTGGTAGCCGGGTAGTTGGCCTGACTCCAGAACCGGTGCCCTTCGTGAACTGCTTATTGTTCCATATTTCACGATGGGTTGTCATTACCTTATCATTGCTGACGGCAAAATTTTCATCTTCCATGTAGTATCCAATCCCCAGCGCGATGACCTCAAACACCGAGATCAAGAAAGCCCCTTCAGCTCTGCTTTTAACGTGACTGAAACGTCTAAAAGTATCATCTTGGAGCGTTTGCGCTAAAGCATCGAAAGTGCGGTAGAAGCATCGCTCTTCCAAATTCCAGTCAAACTCCTTGTTCTCGGCTAAGTTGGTGATCCTATCTGTTAACCACGGTCCTAGGTCGGGCATTTGTGACAAGTCGGTGGACGATGCTTTCCGCAGAGTGATGAATCTCACCACAAGTTCGAGAGGGTACTGCTCGGCTATTTGCTTCTCTGTCAGTGGAAGGCAATCGATGAAATTTTGGTATTTGCCTAATTTGGCAAGCCGTTTGAAGAAATCGGCATTAATCATCAGCAACAAACAGTTGCGCACTTCTTGTGGTGTCGCGGCCGATCCGCCTGTGTTTAATCGGTCGAACAATTCATATTTGCTCCCTGAATCACTTTTATTCAGGACGATCTTGATGTCCAGACGCGCTCTTTTGATGCGCAATTTCGCGTAATCGGTCAATACGATGCATCCCTGTCTCCCCAAGTCTTGCCTTTCAAGTCAGGAAGATATTTTGTCCCAAGGAGGGGCAGTGGCGGTTTCCTTTTCCCTTCTTCATCAAGAAGATCGCCGGTGAGCTCAAAGATTGTGGATAGTCTCTGAAGTCCATCAATAACGTCCCAGCGCCCATCGGAATCCTGGGAGACAAAGATTGGCGGAATCGGAATACCCAGTAACACTGATTCAATGAGCCGAGACTTCTGTTCTTCGCTCCAACGAAAAAAGCGTTGGAATTCAGGATGTAGATTCAGTTCCCCGTCGCGATACAACGACAAGACTTCTCCAACCGACATCGCATAGGCATCAGTCGAGATCTCTTGGCTGCGGAGGGCGATCTGTTCGTCAAGTGGGCTTGAGGTGCTCATGAGGCTACGCTATAGACTTCCTAACCGGCCTCCACAAACTCCTTCGACTTATGGCCATCCCGCGCTGAAGTGAGGTGCGCTAAAATCCTGGACCACAAAATAAGGGACAAGCACTATGAGAACCGTGATCCGCAAACGATACAGCAATGATTTCAGAGAGCAGGCAGTG
>NZ_JBBYXL010000007.1:300000-414046 GCF_039655865.1 Prosthecobacter sp. SYSU 5D2
CCGACTGCGCCGCCCACGCCGTCGCCTGAGTCCCCCGTAGCCGCGCTCGCCAGAGCGTGGTCGCCCACGACTCACCTCATCTCCCCCGGCCACCTGCTGGCGCAGGCTGCGACCCGTAGCCGCGCTCGCCAGAGAGTGGCCGCCCCTCATATGCGCAAACGCATGAAGTGGCCTAAGCGACACGGTAGAGCCATAAGGCCAGAAATAAGAAGATAAGCAGTTCTTTCAGTCTCTATGCCAATCCCTGTTGAGCATGGTTAGAAGCCAGTTATTATCGCGCGGCTGCCCGATTCCGGGGTCACCCTAACAAACCATGCGCACGCCGGTCTTCCATTTCCACAACGATCACGGGGTTCAGTTCCCGTCCATCGGTGCCGGGGTGCGGGAAGAGGGCATGTTTTTCCGCCGTTTTGTGGGCCTGATTTATCCGGGAAGAGATTCCAGCATCATTGGCCGCGGCGGCTCCGGCGTGATCCATGTGGCACGGGACAAGATCATGGACCGCGTGGTGGCGCTGAAGCTGCCTAACGAATCCATCCTGGCCGAAACCCAGGTGCGCAGCGAGGTGCTGAACGAAGCCAGCCAGGCCCTGGAACTGACGCACCCGAACATCGTGCGCATTTATGACTTCCATGACCAGGACGGGCGCTGGGGTATCTCCATGCAGTATGTGCGGGGTCACAACCTGGATGAATGGCGGGACAAACTCGCTCCCCACCAGATGGCAGGCGGATCTTTCTACGACGCAGACCAGATCAAATCCTGGGTGAGCCAGCTCTGCGAAGCCCTCGGCTACGCGCATGAAGAGGCCGGCATTGCCCATTGTGACATCAAGCCCCGCAACCTGCTCCTGGAGCGCTCCTTTGACACACGCACCCGGCAGGTCCGGGAAAAGCTGCTGCTGACGGATTTCGGCATCACGCAGAAGCTGCGGGATTTCACCACCCGCACGCAGCGGCACAACAAGGTCAAGTCCCCCACCGGCAGCGAAAGCGAGGAAGGCGGCGCGGCCGGCACACTGGCCTACATGTCCCCCCAGCAGCTCAACGGCGCGGAAAGCACCATCGCGGACGACATCTATGCGATGGGGGTGACGATTTATGAGCTCCTGACCGGCAGGCCGCCCTACTTCCAGGGGGATGCGAAAATCATCCAGCATCAGATCCAAAGCGTCGTTCCCCCTTCCATGATGGCGCGGCGGCATGAGCGCGGGGTAAAGTCCGCCCCGCCCATCCCGGATCTTTGGGAGCAGGTCATCGCCCAGTGCCTGCACAAGGAGGCGGATAAAAGGCCCGCCAGCGCCAGCGAGCTGGCCCGGCTGCTGGGGGTAAGCGCCCATACCGTCTCCAACGTCAGCCTGGTGGAGGAAAAACGCCGGCAACAGGAGACCGAAAGCCTGCGGGTAACCGTGCAGACGCAGGAGACCAAACTCCATGTCCTGACCACACGGCTGCAGGAACTGGAAACCTCCACCCACGGCAAGGTGGATGAAACGGAACTGCTCAATGCACAGCTCAAGATTGAGGAACTGGAAGGAACGCTCCAGGGGAAAGAAGCCCAGCTACGCGAATTGGACGAGCAGCTCCAGGATCTGGAAGAGGCGAAAAACGAACTCCAGCAGCAACTGTCCGAAACCGCCCTGACAGGCGGCGAAGCCGCCTCCAGACTGGGCCAGGAGCGGGATGCGCTGTCGGCACTCATCCAGCAGGCCCAGGCGGACGCTGCCAAAATGAAAGAGGAGCGGGATACGGCACAAAGTGCGCTGAAACAGAGCCAGACCGAGCTGGCCACGCTAACCGAAAAACATGCCGCCGCCGTCAAGGAAGCCGCTGAGGCCAGCAAGCGCGCCCAGACGGCGGACACCCGCATCCAGCAGGTGCAGGATGCCGAAGCCAAGGCACGCAAGGACCTGGAAAAAGCCCAGGCAGAGACAGCCCGGCAACTGGCCCAGACCCGGCAGGAATTGGAAAGCACGCGCCGTCAGGCGGAGGCCATGTCTGGAGAGCAGATCTCCCCGCTGCGCCCCGTTTTAATGATGCTGCTAGGCCTCATTCTTCTGGGCGGCGTGCTGGGTGGCGCACTTGGGTGGATGTTCTCCGGCGGCTCGCAATCGGATGCCGTTTCAAGCCTGGTGGCGGAGGTCAGGGATGCGGATCCCACCCGTGGAATCCCGGTGCTGAAGCGGCATGTGCAGGTTTATTTGAGCCAGCTCGGCCTGGATGAAGACAGCCTGGGCGCGGATTTTGCCAGCCTGCCTGCCGATGCCCCGGCCACCGGCCTGAGCTGGCTGGAGGCCGCCTCCTTCTGCGAGTGGCTGACCCAGGCCGCCGGCTTTGAAGCCGGGGTGGAGTGGTTTGACCTTCCGGCCATGAAGGATCTGCCGCTGAAAGAGCAGGCCGGCACCCAGGAATGGACCCGCGAAGAAGCCAGCCTCACGGAGGCAGGACGCCGCATGAAAGTCTATGCCCACGGCCGCCCGCAGGACCAGCAGACGGTCACCGCAGCGCGCACGCGCCGCTCCCCGGACACCGGGTTTCACTGCATCCTCCGCAGCGCGCCCTAACCCTTGCCCCCTTGAATCTCTGCCATGGACATTTCATACGAAGAGGCGGTGACCCAGCTTGAGCTGGGGACGGTGGAAAAACGCCTGCACACGTCCCAGCCGGATTCGGTCTCTCTGCAAATCAAGGAGCCCGATGGCAGGGAAGCCGTCATCAAGTTCCGCTCCAGCGGCCAGGTCAATGCCATGGTGCACCTGACGACCTGGGTGACCGATACGCATACACAGCGGATCCAGCGCGGCGACAGCGATGCGGAAGACAGCTTTGACCCTCTGGCCGCCATCCTGGAAGAGTATAGCCGGCAGGATGAGGCGGCGCGCAAAGGCGGGGGCCAGTTCATCACGCCCCTGGACCGTACAGGGCACATCCAGGACCATGCCTACAGCGTGCGGGAGTGGCATGCCTATTCCCTCCAGCAGCTCATTGATGGCAACGTCAAACCCCGCTCATCCGAGGACCTTTTTTATCTGGTCCACAATGTCTGGACGGCGCTGTGTTTCCTTCACCAGCCTCGTTTAAACGTGCCTCATGGCAACCTGAAGCCAAGCAACGTCCTCTTTGACGAAGGCTCCCAAGGCACCTGGCACCATTACCTGACGGACATGCAGATGAGGTCCGAGACAGACTATGTCACGGAGAAGCGCCAGGACATGCAGGCGCTGGGCATGCTCATCGTCCAGTATTGTGAGAGCAAGGCCCATTTCAACGACTGGACCGAAGCGGACGAATGCGCACGCGGTGCCCGCTGGGACTACCTGGGAGAAGACCAGGCCGCCTGGAAGCGCCTGGCCCGCCAGCTCCTCACGCCGGAACATTATACGGATGATTATGATCCGGAGGTGGACCGGCACAAGCAACTGCGGCCGTTTCGTCCCAAAGGCTACCAGCTGGCCGTGGTGCCGCCGCCGCAGCAGGTGGGTGCCACCGTACGCTCCTCCCTGGTCACGGACCGCCTGCGCCAGGTGCGCAAGCAGATCGAAGCCGGCGAATGGATGGCGGCGGTGGAAGAGCTGTGCCGCCTGGAGGAACAGTGCAGAGAAGGGGAAAATGCGAAACAGCGGCCTGAAGTCCTTTCCGTGATGACCCTGGCGGTGGATACCATCCCCGGGGTGGACCAGTCCCCACATGCACTCGCGACTTTGCAGCGGGCCGCGCAGGCGGGCTCTGCCCTGGCGGCCTATCGCCTGGGGGATCATCACCGGCAGACGGATCCCTCCGCAGCACGACGCTACCTGGCCCACGCAGCGGAACTCGGCATGGTACAGGCCTTTGTCCTGCTGGGGGAAATGTACCTCAATGGCGCCCCCGGCCTGCCGCCGGATGTGTCCGAGGCGGCGCGGAACTTTGAAGATGCCATCCGTCTGAACGAGCTGCCTGAGGCCAAGTTCCGCCTGGCCATTCTCATCCTGCGGGGAGACACCTTCCACCGCCAGGAAAAGGCGGTTGAATACCTGAACGACGCGCAGGAAGCGAAAGTTCCTGGAGCAGCTGGGATGCTGGGGTTGTGCTATGCGACGGGACTGGCAGTGAACCAGGACATGGCACGCGCCTACAAGCTCTTTCAGCAGGCCTGGCAGGAGTCTGAAGACATTCAAAAGCCCGACTACACAGCGCTGAATAACCTGGCGGTGTGCATCGCCCACGGCTTCGGCGTACCCAATGCCGACCTTCCCCGCGCGCTGCGCCAGATCGAACGGGCGGCCGAGGGAGGGTGCCGGGGGGCCCAGCGAAACCTGGAGCGCCTGCCACGCCGGATTTTCCTGGAGGCCTGACCTTTCACACCGGCATTTGGTAACTGCCACGCCTTAAAAAGAGTATTTGAGCATGAGGAACCGCCACTCAATTCAGACCAGTATGGGATAAGTTGCAGGCACCCCTCACTTTTTTGTTTGTCTGCTTGACGTTTATAGGTTTTTTCACCTAGCATTTTTGTGCTGGCGAATTTATCTGAATTGTAGCTATTCCACGTTTGCCCATGAGTTCCCCTACTGGAAAGAACCGCCACGCGGCGATAGACACCCCGCTCGGGACAGACAAGCTCGTCCTGAAGTCCATGAGCGGACGTGAGGAACTTGGCAGGCTCTTCGACTATCATCTGGTGCTTCTGGATCCGGCCCAGGACATTGATCCTGACAAGCTGGTGGGACTGAACGTGACGGTGCGCCTGCTGCAGGAGGACGGCAAGATGCGCTATTTCAATGGCTACATCGCCTCGCTTTCCTTCCTTGGATACGAGGAGGATGCCGGTGTTTATCATGCGCAGATGGTGCCCTGGCTGTGGTTCCTTTCCCGCGCCAGCGACTGCCGGCCCTTCCAGAAGGAAACGGTGAGGCAGATCCTGGAAAAGCTGTTCGCAGACTTCGGCTTTGAAGATTACGAGTTTCAGCTTTCCGGCAGCTACAGCCCCAAGCCGTTCTGCGTCCAGTATAACGAAACTGCGCTCAACTTTGTGAGCCGGCTCATGGAGCATGAGGGGATGTACTACTGGTGGAAGCACGAAAACGGCAAGCACACCATGGTCATCACCGATGACATGGCCAAGCACAAAGAGCATCCTGACCGCGCCAAGATCGAATGGCGGCCACGCACCGGCGTGCTTGAGGACGGTTATCTGTATGATCTCCGCCTGCAAAAAACCGTCAGCACCGGTGCCTTCGCCACCAATGATTATAACTTCATGAAGCCGCAAATGGACCTCCGGTCCAAGGTGGCCAAAGAGAAGAAGCATGCGGCGGCCAAGTTCGAGCACTTCGAGTATCCGGGCATTTTCCGGGAAACGAAAGACGGCAGCAGCCTGTCCCAAATCCGCCTGGAGGAGGCCCAGGCAGGCCATGAATCCATTGATGCCATGACCACGGCACGGGCCATGTCCTGCGGTTACAAGTTTCAGCTCACACGGGCGGAGCGCAAAGACCAGGAACGCAAATACCTGATTACATCCACCGTGCTGACCATCAGCGTGGATGCCTATGGCAGCGGCGGCGGCGGCAGCGGGGACAAGTTTGAAAGCCACATCACCTGCATTCCGGACACCAGTGTGTTCAGGCCGGCACGGCTGTCTCCCAAGCCCCTGATCCGCGGCCCTCAGACGGCGGTCGTCGTCGGCCCTCCCGGCGAAGAAATCTACTGTGACGAACACGGCCGCGTGAAGCTGCACTTCTTCTGGGACCGCCGCAGCGAGGCGAATGAAAACTCTTCCAAATGGGTGCGTGTGAGCCACCCGTCCGCCGGCGGGAGCTACGGGTTCCTGAGCATCCCGCGCGTGGGCCAGGAGGTCATCGTGGAATTCCTGAACGGCGATCCCGACCAGCCCCTGGTCACCGGCCGCGTTTACAACGCGATGAACACCCCGCCGTACAATCTCCCGGCGGACAAGACGCGCTCCGTCTGGAAATCCAACTCCAGCAAGGGCGGCGGCGGTTTCAACGAAATCCGCCTTGAGGATGCCAAGGACGCAGAACAGGTTTTCATCCACGGCCAGAAGGACATGGACGTGCGGGTCAAAAACATCCGCAAAGAATTCACTGGCAAAGACCAGCACCTGCTGGTGGTCAATGACCTCACCGAGCAGGTGGATCGTGATGCCGGCCTGACCATCGGCAGACATCACAAGGAAAGCATTGGCAAGGACCACCATGTGACTGTCGGTGGCGATGACATCACTTCTGTTGGCAAATCCTTCCAGGTGGCGGCCGGCAGCGATGTGCGGATCGAGGCGGGTGGAGACACGGAGATCACCACGGCAATGGCCACCGCGATCGCCTCAGGCATGAGCGTGGTGGTGGAGGCCCCGATGATCACATTAAAAGGCGCGGGCGGCTTCATCGCCATCGGGCCCTCTGGTGTGACCATTCAAGGCACGATGGTTCTCATCAACTCCGGCGGAGCGGCGGGCTCCAAAAAATCCGTGGCGAAAAAATCCCCCGAGAAACCGAAAGCGGCGGAAAAGGCGGACGACTCCAAAGCTGGCAAGGTGGAAAAAGCCAAGGGCATGGGTCACGCCTCCCAGCCGGGCACGTGGAAGAAACAGACCGTGGAGGACCTGGCTGCCCAAAGCGGATCCCCCTTCTACTCCAAATAATCATGCCGCACTGAAACGCCCGCCTCATCAGCCTCCCTCTGTGCCCCATGCTTTCCCCTTCCGCCAAAATACAGCTCTGGAAGACGCTCTTCAAACCCGATCCCGAGGAAGATCCCAAGTCCCTTTACGTCCTGCTGGACGGGGCGACCGTACGCCAGCTACCGGATTACCTGGAAGATGAGGAGGCCGACCATGTGCCGCTGCTGCCCCTGACCTCCAACGAGCCTGAGGAAGTGACACGTGCGGCCTACCTGGCCCGCGTGCTGCCAGATTCCACCCTGTCAGACTGGCTGGCGGGAGATGGCTGGGGGAAGAACTGGGGGATCTTTTTGTGCTGCCCGCAAGGGACCGATATGGATGCGCTGCTGGGCCACCTGCGGGACCTGGCCCAGGTGCGCCTGCCGGACGGACGCATCGTTTATTTCCGGTTCTATGATCCACGCGTGTGGAGACCCTTTTCCACCACCTGTGACAGCGCCCAGCTGAAGCATCTTTTCCCCCTGCCCATCACTTATGCCTGTGAGAGCGAGGATGGCACCGCCGTGCTGCTGGACCGCATTAAAAACGGCATGGTGGACCGGCGCAGCATCCTGCTGGACGAGTTCACCTCCGACCAGCCGCTGCCCGGCGTGACCCAGCCTGCCTGAATGCCCGCCCCCCATGATTGACATCCGTCCAGACCAGATTCAAATGTTCCTCGACAAGGTGCGCAGCACCTTTGTGGGCCGTGTCACCGCCTACCTGAAGGCCAACCACCGGCAGTGGGTGGAAACGATGCAGCCCCAGGAAATGGAAGCCCTGATCCGCCGCCAGGTCTCCGCCGCAGAAGGCTATGGCATCACCACGGAGACGTCGGTGGTGCAGTTCATTGAAACGGGGCTGGCTTTTGGAGAGGATTTTCATTCCTCTGGCAAGTATCCTGAGGCGGAACGCATTTTGTTGCAAAATGTTGAGGGTACACTGAAAGCTCAACAACTGGTGTTGGCGGCCAAACAGGGGCTCAACAAGACGGAGGCTTGATGTCTTATGGCGGATGCCTGGACTTTTGAATTCAACACGGAAAAGCTGGAGAAGTCCTTTTCCAGCCTGCAGCCGGTCAGCGACTCAGTGCAGGCGGCCGAGTCACCGACTCCGGGCTGCTGCTCACGCACGTCCCTGGTGGTGAGCTGCCGGGCCTTCGAGCGGGCTTATTCCCTGGAGCTGCCGCTGAAAACGCGGCTGCCTAACGAGACGCCTGACAAGCCGCCGCAGAATTCGCAGATGCTGGTGATGGCGGCCCAGGTGCCAGCGCCGATGCTGCAGGTGCTTTCTGTGCGCGAAGGGCGGGAGGTGGCGGAGGTGGGGGTCACGGCGCAAGGGGCCAACCAATGCCCCCCGGGACGGCCCAACCGGGTGAAGGTGGACGGGATCGGCGGAGGCGAGCAGGATGTACCCTTCAACCAATGGGGCTGGAAGGCGCCGGCCATCCTGGATGCCAGGCTGATGGAGCCGCTGAACGAAGACATGATTTCGCTCCTGCACCCGTTCAAGGCCGCCGGCCTGCCGGCGCAGGTCTGGACGCTTTCGGTGCCCGGCTGTCCGGCTTCCAAACTGAAAGCCTCTGTCGCAGCCTTTCCAGATGTGCGCTGGCGTGGCAGGCTAACCCTGCGCACGGAGGCGAGGCCCGGCAGCAGTTCCGGATTTGAGGTAAAGATTGGCGGCGACCTGGCCTGCCACTACAACGGTAGAGAATTTAAGATTCAGACCCGTGACCAGGTGAAGGCGCTGTGCCCGTGGTTCGACTGCCTGGAGATGCTGGCCAAATCCGCTGTGGCCCTTATGGCTCTGCGCCCGGGGGTGAAGCAGCAGGGGCTGGACAATCCGCGGCTGGAACGGCATGGCGAGCTGGGCATCTCCCCGTGGCCGCAGCTTTCCCTGCAACTGGAGTCCGCCCTCTTTGAGCAGGAAGGCAACGGCCTGCTGGGACACAGCCTGAAGGCCCTGGTGAGCGGGGATCCGGTGATGGGTGCGCAAGGGGAGATGAGCGTGCTGCCCGCCTGGCTGGAAGATGCGGCCAAAAGGCCGCTGCTGGCACCGCTGCTGGCGGGCCTGGATGTGGTGCGCATAGAGGAGATTACCCAGGAGGTGGGCCTGTGGCTGGTGGCGGAAGGAAAGGTGAGCCTGCGGGCGGGGGTGGAAGCACGCCGACCCATGGCCGCCACCCAGAGCCTGGGGCGCGCAGCGGGCGGGATCTCCCTGCATCTGGAGGCAAGGTCCATCCGTGACTATGACACACTGCTGACCACCTGCGGCGGGGTGGATGACATCACGGCACCTGCGGGCATGACCGCCGCCTGTGAACCCCCGGCAGATTCCCCCATTCCTGAGCCGGCGGAAAAAAAATGCCGGGCCCAGCTCAGTTTCACCGGCTGCTCCGTCTCCGGTCTGGAGAAATGGCGGCCCGGCTGCCGGTTCCGCCGCTGGGTGCCCGCCGGGGCCAAGCCGCCCGGCTGCCTCCCCCTGGTACCTGCACGCGCCTGGCCAGGCGGTGGCGAGCCTGGACAACCGGCCGAAATCCCCTGGTGCGACTGATCCTGGAAAAAAGCCCATGCAAGTTCTCCTTCACCCTTCGGACCAGCCTGTGTTCAGCCTGGCGGTACGTTCCGCCCAGTGCATGGTGGAGGTACGCCTCCGGGATGTGCCGGTGTTTTGCGATGTCACCGGCTCGGCCCTGAGCGTGCACCTGCCGGTGAACGAATGGCTGTTTCAGGGGGCCAATGAGATTCAGGTGCTGGTCTCCCCGCTGGAGGACGGGGCAGGCTTTGGCCGCGATGCCCGTCTGGAGGTGGTGCTTCAGCACAAGTTCGCCCGGGATGTGGTGCGCAATCTGGTGGCCATCGGCACATTGAGCTGGCGCCCGGACCCGCCGCTGCCGCCGGGACATGAGGCTCATGGGGATCTGCATGAGGACAGCGCCACCAGGGAAGCGGAAGAAGATGACGATGATGCGCCGCTGCTGGCCCTGCCGGGCCAGGCGGAGGAGCTGACATGGCGCATCGGCAGTCCGCATAAACTGCGCAACCAATCTGTGCGCATCACGTCCACCCTGATGCTGCCGCCACCCTGGCCTGTCTGCCCGTGGGGGCGGGGCCAGATGCTGCCGGATGACCAGCGGACCCACTTTGCCCTGCATGGGCTGCTGCGGGCTTTCCATGAGCGGCTGAAGCAGGGCGGACACGAAGATTTTATCAAGGTGCGCCGTGCGGCCCTGGAATCTGCCTACTATCTGCAATCAGCGGCAGAGGCGGATGACGCTCTGGGTTTCACCCACCTGCTGGGCCAGAAAGACTGGAGCCTGCAACCGCTGCCGGCGGGAGGGTTAAAACTGGAGCTGGCCAGCCAGGGCAGGCTGGCGCGGCTGCTGGATGAGGCCACGGCAGAGAGCCCGCTGGTGCTGGTGAATGAGAAGGAAGGACTCGCCGCCGTGGTGGATGCATGGTGGATGTTTAATGGAGAATGGATCCTGGTCCGCTGAACCGAAGGCAAACCCACCCCATGAAATCCGCAAAACGCATTCATCACATACTTTGCATATCCCTGTCTTCCTGGCTTGACTCCCTAGGAGGCTGATACCTATACTTCCAGCCTATGCCCCTGGCGCTACAATCAGTGAATGGAATACATGTTGCCGCGCTCAGCGGTGCCCTGGACAATTCTTCAGGTGTTGATCTTGTGACGGGGATCAAGGCTTCCGTGGAAAAAGGTGCCAGCATCATTCTGGACTGCACGCTGGTTTCCACCATGGATGTGGCCGGATTCAAGCACCTGCTGGCGCTGCACCGCTGGTCGCAGGTGGGCAATGGCCGGCTGGTGCTGGCCGGGATGTCCCCGGAGGCCTGGGCGCTGATCGTGGAGAATCATTGTGAAAACACCTTTGAATCCCGCCCATCCGTCCCCGCCGCCTTCCAGGCGCTGGGGGTGAGCAGTGAGCCGGCCGGCGGTGCTGCGGAGACTTCCGGTTATGATGATTATCCGGAGCCGCCTGCCTTCCAGCCGGAGCCGCCTGCTTCTGCCATGGACGATCCCTACGGGCAGAGTTTTGGCACACCGGAAGCGGATCCCTGGAGCCAGACGATGCCGGACAACCCGGTGCCGCCCGCCTATTCGGGCGCCGCTTCATGGGATACCCCGGCTGCGGATGACAAAGACGATCCCTGGTCCCAGTTTGAAGACGGGACCCAAAAGGGCAAAAACAAAACCCCGGAAGGCGGCAACGGCAAAAAATCCAAGCTCCCGCTGTTCATCGGCGTGGCGGTGCTTCTGCTGCTGCTGACGGGCGGTGGTCTGTGGCTCAATGACTACCTTAAAGTTCCGCTCATTGAGGTCTCTGAATCGGCCATTGAAGTGCAGGAAGGCAAAGAGCCGCGCACCGTTGAGATCACGGTGACGAACGGGGAGCTGGACATGGATACGATTACCCTGCCCACAGGCATGAATCTGGTGGAGGAAACCTTTCCTGATGAACCGGGTGACAAGAGAATCTATTCGATCTATGGCGTCGCGAAGCCAGGAGCTGAAAGCATGGATGTACAGCTCACCGCCGCCAAAGAAAAAGGCAGCACCCGCCGTGCAGAGCCGGTGAGCCTCTCCATTGAAATCCTGCCCAAACCCATGGAGTGGCAGCTCTCCCAGACGCCTGCCATGCTGAAAGTGGGAACGCCCATTTCCTACCAGCCCATCATCACCGGGGCCAAATCGGTGACCTTCAGCTCCACATCGGACATGGCTGAAGGGCTGGTGATCCAGGCGAACGCGAAGGATGCGGAAAAGTGGGTGCTGGCCGGGACCCCTGCGACACCAGGCAAATTCAAACTCGAATTCACGGCCCAACCGAAAAAGGGCGAGCCGGAAACCCGCAGTCTTCAGATTGAAGTGGAACCTCCGCCACCGCCACCGCAGCCGGTGGATCCGGTGGTGGCCGCGCCTGCGCCGGATGCCCCCCCCGGAACTGTCGCGTCCCCGGCCATGCCACTGACGGCGGAGACACCGCCTTCCGCAGCTGCCTTGCTCTCTGAGGCAGAAAGGGCTGAGAAAGCCAAGCTGGATGATGCCATGCGCATCTTCCTGCTGGAGCGCATCGAGAAGGCCAACGACCATTTCTCTTTTGCTGAAAAGCTACAGCTCCGCCAGATGGTCGAGCTGCTGACGGACGCCAAACTGATCGCGCGGGTGACGTTTCCCACAGGCAAGACCACTCTCCTGGAAAGAGAGAAGCGGGTCTTGAAAGAGGCGATGGACAACGAGGCCAACCGCGCACTTCTGGAAGATCCGGACTGCCAGATCCTGGTGGTGGGCTATGCCTCCCCGACAGGGCCGCCGGCGCTGAACATCCGACTGAGCCGGGGCCGTGCGAGCACGGTCAACGACATGCTGCGCAATGTGCTGGGAAGGGGGGCAGACCTCTGCGGGGACTACGGCCCCACGGATATTATTTCCGAGGACCAGCTCGGCAACCAGGCGGTGGAAGTCTTTGCAGGAATCATCCATCTTTCCCCTGAGCTGGAATCGGTCGCAGAAAAATTCAAAGAGGATTTCAATGCCCGCCATGGTGGCCGTTGATACCCAAGCCCCTGAGAATCTCCATGCCGCCACGCCCTGCTACAGCCTCTCCCTCTGATTCCGCAGATTCTGAGGAGGAAATCCACCCGATCCGCCTGGCGCGGATGCTGGGGGAAAAGTGGGCGGGGATGACGGACAGTGCCCGGGAAGTCTGCATGGCGGAGCTGATCGAAGGCGGAGTCATCACGCCGCCCAAGGCCCAGACATCCCCCGTGGAAGCCTTTGTCAAACTGCCGCCCGGGAGCGAGGACCTGGCGGAGCTGAAAATGGAAGTGCTGCGCACCCGGCTGAAGATGCATGAGGCCCGCTACAACGGCCCGCTGGACCTGCTGGATGTGCTGGGCCTGCTGGTGGAGCTTGCCGGCCAGGTGAGCCTGCTGGGAGATCTGCTTTCCACCGTCTGGCCAGCCTGGCGGGAGCTGTCCCGCAGTGCCCGGCTGCAACCTTCCGCCGCCTCACGCCAGCCGCTGGTCCACCATCTGCGCAACAGCCTGGACGGGCATCCCGGCGCCGAGCTGACCCTGGCCCTGCGCGACCAGCAAACGGCAGCCCGGCTGCTGGTGGCCATCCTCAGCGGTCTGGGCCAGGGGAGCCAGGTCTTCGCGCGAGAATGCTCCCAGTTCATAGATCCGGAAAACATCCAGCGCGAGCTGCGCAAGGCCCGTGGCCGCGTGCCAACGGCGGAGGAAATGTGGGCGCGCTACAAGCAGCTGAGCAATTCCCTCACTCCCAACGAGATCGAACACCGCCTGCAGCAGCACATCGTCACGGCCGCCGAGGCTTTTTTCCATGCTGTGCACCGGAGCTGACCCTGCTTCCCACCATTCACTATGTCCATCCAAGTTCACTGGCACGAAGGGCTCTTTCTTCAGCCGCACCACCTGCAGACCCTGCAGCGCTCTGTCTTCACAGGGATCTGGGGGGAGCGCCGGCTGTCCATGCCGTTTTCATACGGGGTGATCGAGGCCCGGCTGGCCAAAGATGACCTGGCGGACAACCGCATCCGTTTTGACAAACTGACGGTGGCCATGCCCAGCGGCACTCTCTTCCGCTTCCCTCAGGATGCGGTGCTGCCGACCCTGGACATCCGTGAGGCTTTCCGCGACCGCGCGGGCGGTTTCACGGTGGGTCTGGCGCTGCCGCTCTGGCAGGCATCCGGAGAAAACACCATTGATCTGGGCAAGGCGAAGCCCGGCCAGAAACTCATCTACCAGGTGGCCGAGGTGCCCGTTCCGGATGAAAACACCGGCCTCAATGCGCAGCCGATGCAGCTGCGCAAGCTGAATGGCATGCTGATGTTTGATGACGAGCGCCGCTCCGATGTCGAATACATTCCGCTGGTGAAGGTGGTGAGGCAGGTCTCCGACGATGCTGCCGGGCTGCCGCGGCCTGACCCTTATTTTGTCCCGCCCACCCTGCTGCTGAATGGCGCGCCGGTGCTTTACCAGCTGGTGAAGGACCTGACGAGCCAGGTGTGCGCCACGCGTGAGCAACTGGCGACGCAACTGGCCAATACCCCGCTGGACCTGCGCTCCCTGCAAGGCTCCCAATACGAGCACCTGAGCCGCCTGCGCTGCCTGAGCCGCTCAGCCTCGCTGCTGCCCTCGCTGCTGGATGATTCCCCGAATGTGGCGGGGTGCGCCGGGCGGGTGCCGCTCTTTGACCTGTATCTGGCACTGAAAGACCTGCTGGCTGAGCTGACCTCCCTTTATCCCGGGAAAGGGGTGCTGGAGCCGCTGCCCTACGACCACGACAATCCGTATCCGCCCTTTGCGGATCTGGATGTGAAGATCCGCTCCTTCCTGGGCGGGATCTCGGGGCCGCGTTACCGCAAGATCGAATTCCAGCTGGATGACGGGGTCTTTGTGGGGGATCTGAACCCAGAGTTCTTCAAGGAGGTCACCGGCTATTATCTTTCTGTCGAAACGCCGCTGGATCCTGCCACGCTGGTGCGCCTGGTGGAGGACAGGGACCGCTTCAAGCTGATGCCGGCGAGCTATGGTCTGCGCGCCATCCGCGGGCTGATGCTCAAGGAGGAGAGGCACCCGCCGCTGGAGCTGCCGGTGAAGGCCAAGCAGTATTTTTACCGGGTCAACGTGGACGAAAGCGGGCGCATCTGGGAGCACTTCATGCGGGAGCCCCAGGGCATCATCCACTTCGATGCGGCCGACCACTCCAAGTACAAGCTGACGCTGTACGCCACGGTACCCAATCCCATCGGCTAAGTCTCCCGCCCGCCGCTTATGAAAGCCCTCCTGCTCTACGACCCCCTGCTGCAATACCTCTGCCAGGTGAACCGTCTGGCCCGCAGCGGCGCCCCGCTGTCCTATGGGGATGTGCGGGGCAAGATCATGGCGCTGCTGAGCGCGATTGACCAGAAGGCCAATGACGACCTCTCACTCCAGGATCATGTGAGGCAGCTGAAGACGCCGGTGAATTATTTTGTGGATGACGTCATCGCCCAGAATCCGAGGCTGTCCTTTGCGAAACGCTGGAATACCGAGCGGCTGGGCTATGCCAAAGACGGGCTGGCGGGAGATGAAGCCTTCTTCACCAACCATCTGGACAAGGAGCTGCAGCAGCCGCCCTCCAAGGCGCTGGCGGAAAGGCTGCTGGTGTATTATGTCTGCCTGGGCCTGGGGTTTCAGGGCTATTTTTTCAACGATCCGGAGCGCTTGCGAAACTATGTGCGCCGGATCACCGCCGCCATCCGCCCCTGGCTGGTGGAGAGCACGGTGGAGAAGCTGATGCCGCAGGCCTACCAGCATACGGACACCCGTGATTTCGTCCGCCCGCCGGAGCTGCGCAGTTCCATCCTGTTTGCCGGCATCATCAGCCTGCTGCTGGCGGGCCTGCCGATCTATGCCTTTCTGGCCAAGGGGCTGGTGGAGAAACTGGATAACCAGATCCACCTGCGTGAAATCAACGAGTCCCACCAGGGGGCTGCGCTTCTGCTGAAAAAGTAACCCGGTTTTTCCTGCACTCCCATGCCGAAGTTTACCAGACCCTCCGCCCCGCGACCGCAGATGGAGGTTTACACCTCCAGCCATGCCAAAAACTGGGGTTACAATGCGCTGCCGGGGCCGGTGACCTCCCTCTACAGCCTGATCATGGCCGGCTCTGTCACGGGCCTGGCCTACTTTGCCGGGGACAAGTGGGGCAACGGGCAGGGGACCCTGTGGTCCATCATCGCCATCTCCGTCATGACCGTCATCGGCATGGTGGTGATGGGCTTCCGCGCCCGCAAGGCCAAGCGCGAGCATGAGGAGCAGGGGGAGGGATTTGAATCCGCGCTGCGCGGCTCTGCCGCGGGCTGGGACGGCTCCGTCAACGACCCGGCGGAAATCGCCCGGCTGGATGACATGCGGAGCAATTTCCAAAAGGGCATCCAGGCCTTCAAGGATTACGGCAAGGACATCTATTCCCTGCCCTGGTACGTGATCGTGGGTGAGCCGGGCAGCGGCAAGACAGAGGCGATCCGCCGCAGTGAGCTGCGCTTTCCGGATGCGCTGCAGGACAAGCTCCAGGGTACCGGGGGCACCTACTCGATGCACTGGTGGTTTACCAACCAGGCCATCATTCTGGACACGGCGGGGGCCATCCTGATGCAGCCGGAGGCGGCAGCCCGCTTTGAGGAATTTCTGAACCTTCTGCGCGAGCACCGTCCCGCCTGCCCGATCAACGGGATGATCCTGACCATCCCCACGGACAGCCTGCTGGCAGATCCGCCGCATGTGGCGGAACAGAAGGCACGCACGATCGCCTCCCAGCTGGGCATGATTCAAAAGGCGCTGGATGTCCGCTTCCCGATCTACCTGATGATCAGCAAGAGCGACCGGCTGCCGGGCTTCCGGGAGTTTTTTGACGCGGAGGGACAGGCCGGGTTTGAGCGGCAGATGACGGGCTGGTCGAATCCGGACCCCCTGGGGCAGCCCTTTGCCCCGGAGCGCATCTATGAGGCCGTGGACGCGATTGCCCACCGCCTGCAGGGGCGGGCGCTGGCCCTGCTTGCGGACCCGATCTCCCCCAACCCATCCGCACGCCGGCTGGACGAGGTGGATGCGCTGTATTCCTTTCCCCAGGTGCTGCGCAGCCTTTCGCCACGCTTGCGGTTATACCTGGACATCATTTTTCAGACCGGCACATGGGCCACCAAGCCGCCGTTCTTTCGCGGCCTGTACTTCACCAGTGCGCTGCGGGAAGGCGCGCAGCTGGACCAGCAGCTGGCCCAGGCCCTGGGCATGTCGGTGAACCAGCTTCCGCCGGGAGGCTTCTTCGCCCGTGAAAAATCCGTGTTTTTGCGGGACCTGTTCATGGAAAAAATCTTCCAGGAAAGCGGGCTGGTCACACGCCTCTTCGATATCGGCGCGCACCTGCGCAAACGCCTGACGACTTTTTACGGAGCCACGGCCGCCCTGCTGCTGCTGGCGCTGGGCCTGGCCTGGATCGTGAAGAACCGGATTGAGGAGCAGCTGAACCGCGACCAGCAGCTGTGGGCGGATGCCAACGGCACGTGGAACAACGGCACCTTCCTGCCGGTGCTGACCCGGAGCAATGAGCACTCTGAGGCGAGCAAGGACCGCCCTGCCTGGACCTGGACAGCGGACCGCACGGTGAAAGGCAACACCTCCAATCTGGGGCTGCTGGAAGAGATCCAAAAGCGTGTCAACGAACCCATCAGCCTGTCCTGGGTCTTCAGCCCGGTGGGTGAGTGGAACGACTTCCTGAGCCGTCGCCGCCAGGCCTTCCTGACGCTGGCGGAAGGCAGCATCATGAAGCCGGTGCTGGATGCCGCCCGCGAGCGCATCCTGTGGGATACGGCCATCGGCGCGACAACCTCGGATGCCACGCAGACGCGCATGGCGAAAGCCTATGCGCAGCTGCTTTTGCTGGAGGCCTGGGTGGGCGGGAAAGCTGCACCCGCGCCGGATAAAAAGACCTGGGAGGCATTCTTTACCGATCTGCTGGCTTACATCCTGGATCCTGCGCCCCCTGGCGGGGTGGCTGCCGCTGTTTCTGCTGAAACCGGGGCTACGGCAGCCCCTTCTGCGACGGCTTCCGCCCCGCTGCCGATCGTCAAGGATCTGGTGGCCATGGCTCAGAGCGTGTACAGCCAGGAGCTGGACCTGCGCAGCCGTGGCTGGATGAGCGAGGCTGCGGTGGACGGCCTGCCGCTGGAAGAATCCGCCCTGGCGAAAGCTGCTGATTTCATCTTTGGCAACACGCGGCAGGAAGCTGAAAGCAACGAGCAGCAAAAGGCTGAAAAGCTGGCGGAAAAAAGGCGTGCCGTGGAGCGCATCACGGAGGCTGAGAAAGCCATTCTGCGCCTGGCGGAAGAGAAGCCTGCCGGGCCGCGGGTGGTGGTGGAAATGGACGGCCTGCAACCTTTCCGGGACGCGGTGGCCAACTATGAAAAAGCCATCAAGAACGACGGTTCGAGCCCCCGCTCAGCGCTCAGCATGGATCTGGTGACCAACACCGCCAAAAACATCCTGACGGCAGCGGATGCCCTGGACGATGACGCCCCTGACGGGCTGATCCATGCAGCCGCAGCAGCGAAAAAGCAGAAGCAGGGAAGCGCCACGGCGAGCACGAATGCCGATGAAGGCGACAGCGCGTGGGAAGAAGCAAGGAAGCGGCTGGTGGAATATGAAAAAAGCTTCATGCCCATCCAGGCCATTGATGCCAACCTTTCCATGGACAACATGATCGGCAACCTGTCCCAGAAGCTCCAGGCGGCTGCGGCAGTAGTGCGCGAACAGCAAGGCTCTGCGGCCCCTGCGGCAGAACCCGCACCCGAGACAGAGGCCTCCAAAATCGAAGCCTACCTGAAGAAGTTTCGCGGCACGCCCCTCATCGCCACCGTCTTCAAGAACTACCGCCAGTCCCTGCTGACTTATCTGAACCCGAAACTGAAGTTTCCCCTCGTGCTCTGCAGCACCGGTTACGATGACTACTTCCAGTTCGAATCGGAATGCGAAAACCTGGCCAAGGTGGAAAAGGACAGGAATGACATGCAGACGCTGTCTGACGGCCTGTACCAATGTGCGGAAAAGCAGGAGCTGGACCGGCTGATGGAGAAGCTGTCCGCGGTTTTTCGAATCAAGCAGGCCATGAAAAGCGGCAGCCTGAGCATTGAAATGGACGCCGTCGCACCGGCCGTGAAGAAAACGGTCCAAGAGCCAGTCCCCGACCCTGCAGCGGGGTTTGGCACGCCGGGAGCCCCGCCCCCCGTCCCCATCCCCAAGGAGATTCAGGACGGCTGCCTCAACATGAGGATCTCCATCGGCGGCAGGGACATGGTGGACGGCCCGCCGACAGGGGACAACAAGCCGGTGCCCTATAAGGGGATTGAGCCTGTCAAAATCATTCTGCGGTATTCCGCGCCGGCGCCGGTCAACGAGAAGTCCTATTATTACAGCAGCCCGGAGTCCAAATGGTCCCTGCTGAGGGAGGTGGCCACCAGCGGAAGGAACCGGTTTCCAATTCAGAATTCCGGGAAAAGTTTCAGCATCACCTCCTCCCCCAGCCTGCCCGCCGGCCAGTGGCCGAAGCGCAGCGACCTGGATCTGCCAGCCGAACCTCCAAGCCGATGACCTGACTATGGCGACGCCCACGACCACCATCCCGAGGACCACCATGATGGCGCGGCCCATGCCGCCCTTTTTGGAAGACTCTTTGTTAGGCGCGCCGGGGAAGCTGGCCCTCTTTGGCAAGCATCCGGCGGCAGCGGACCATCTGGAGGACATGGGCCTGTCCACCTCCTCCCTGGTGGCCTTCAAGCAGGCGTTTTATCTGGAAGGGATCACGGAATGTCTGAACCGGCAGACGTGGCTGAAGGACCTGCCGGCTGCGGACGCGCCGCCCTATGACCACTGCCTGCTGAGCCTGGGCCGCAAGGGCTGGATGGCCGTGCGCTTCCAGCAGTCCTCCGATGCGGCGGGCCGGAAGCAGTTCCCACTGGTCCTGGCGCTGCACGGGAGTGATTTCAGTTCATTGAACCGCATCGCCGACATCGGCCAGCTGCTGGAGACGGCGCTGACTGCTGCGGCGGGAGCCCGGGACCTTGCCGCGCTGCGGCAGGTCCACAACCAGGCGCAGGCGCAGGTGCTGGAGCTGCTATCCACGCCAGCGGCCAGCCCGCCCGGCCCCTCCGCCCGTGAAGCCTGGCTGCAGGGCCTGCCGCTGGGCCAGGAGAAGGAGGGTCTGTGGCGGATCTGCCATGCGCTGTCCCCGGCGGGGGCCAGTGCCGGCTCAGCCCGTGTGCCGCTGCACCTGGGGGGACCCTGGCAGTCGGCCACCCTGTGGCAGTCTCTGGTGAAGCACCTCTTTCAGCCTCCGGCGGGCACGACGGTGGTGTGGAGGCCCCGGCAGGCCTTTGCTGATCTTGCGCTCTGCCCGCCCCACTTCCGTATCCTTGGTTCACTGTTTGCCCCGGAGAGCAGCCAGCCGCAGACTTGCACCGTTCCCTTTAATTACACGCCGGAACTCAAGGCGGAAGCCCAAGGCATCCTGATAAGGTGGTTCAGTGAATCCAGTCTCTTTGAGCCCCTGAAAAACACTCAAGAATCACCTTCGTTGCTAAATAAGGTTTGCAATGGATTGCGCTCATGGTTTAAACCCTGAGCTTAGGGGTGCATTCAGCCTGAAAAAAGCGTATGGAAATTGAAGATCTGATTCAACCCATCTCCGAAGAGGCACCCAGCGGGGTGGACTTCGATGATGACCACCAGCTAAGCTACGAGGCGGGAAACCTGGAAAGCATGGTGGAGGGGGAGATTGACCCCAAGGATGGCCAGCGTCTGAAACCGAAGTGGCAGCAGATCCAGAAAAAGGGCCTGGAACTCAGCAAGCGTGGCAAGAACCTGCGCGTGGCGGCCATCCTGACTGAGGGAGGCTGTGTGACGGAAGGTTTTTTTGGGCTGCGGGACGGGCTCCGCCTGATCCGTGAATGGACGGAGCGGTACTGGGACAGCCTGCATCCAATCTATGACCGCCAGCCTCTGCTCCAGTCCCTCAACCGCGAGCAGGTGCTGATGAAAGCCATCCTGGGGGCTGTGTATGCCCCGAAGGACCCCGGAGATGACTTCGATTTTGGTGAATTTTTGAGCGGCTGGGAAGGTCCTGGCGAGGAACCGACGGACTCCCGCCTCTCGCGTCTGGCCACGGCTATGTTCTCCAAACTTTCCCCAGAAAAGCGCGGAGCCAACCTGGTCGCCATTGATGAGGCGCTGGAGCATGCGAAGGCCATCGAAAACTGTTTCGACAACCGGTATGGGACGGATGACAGCATTGACCTTTCCGAGATGCGCACCATGCTGGCGCGGAGCATGCAGATCATTGAATCTTACAGCTCCGGGGCAGAAGCCGAGGACCCAGGCAGTGAGGAGCATCCCGTAGCGGCAGAAAGCGGCGGTCCAGTGGTGGCAGCCAGCAGGCCAGGGGCCATGACCCGGACGTCCGCCATCGCGATGCTGGACCAGGTGATCCGCTTCTTTGAAACAACGGAGCCATCAAGCCCGGTACCGTTTCTTCTTAACCGGGCGAAGTTCTGCATTGGGAAAAACTTTATGGAACTCATTGATGAACTCGCCGTCACCAAGGATCAGGCTGAGTTAATTCTCAAACCATCTGCAACTTCTGAGTAAAACAAAAAAACTTGACCGTCACCCATCAGTCCACTAAACCCTTTCATTATAAACTTTATCAGAAACCCATATGCCGAAACCTTCTGAGAGCAGCAGCAAATTCATCGAGAGAAACCGTGCACCCCGAGTTCACATTGAATATGAACTGGATGTCAACGGAGCCCAAAAAAAGGTGGAACTGCCTTTTATCATGGGTGTGATGGCGGATCTTTCGGGCAAGCCGACTGAGCCGCTTCCAGCCGTGAAGGACCGCAAGTTCCTGGAGATTGACATGGACAATTTCAATGACCGCATGAAGGCCATCAAGCCTCGTGTGGCCTTCAGCGTGCCGAACGTGCTGTCTGAAGAAGAGGGCAGCAATCTGGCGGTGGACATCTCCTTTGAAAGCATGGATGACTTCTCACCGGAAGTCATCGCCCGGAAGGTGGAACCGCTGCGCAAGCTGCTGGAAGCCCGTACGGAACTGACCAACCTGCTGAGCTACATGGACGGCAAAACGCAGGCGGAAGACCTGATTGCCAAGCTCATCAGTGACGAGGCTTTCCGTAAGTCCGTCACCTCCGCCCCCAAACCGGCGGACGAGACCAGCCCAGCTGCTGCCGAGTAACGTGCCCTTAACCCGTCATTCTCCCAAAACCCATGTCCGCCCAGGCTCAAGCCACGACCCAGCTCCAAGAAAACGTCGCTGAAGTCAGCGAATTCGACCGCCTTCTCGAAACCAGCTTCGCCGCGAAAACCGACGAACGCCGCAGTGCGGTGAAATCTGCCGTGCAGGTGCTCATTGACAGCATTGCCCCCGGTTCCGGTCTCAGTGATGATGCCATCACCTTCATCGAAGGGGCGATTGCTGAAATTGACCAGAAGCTCTCCAAGCAGCTGAACGTGATCATGCATCACGCGGATTTTTCCAAGCTGGAAGGCTCCTGGCGCGGTCTGGCGCATCTTGTCTTCAATACGGAGACAGACACGATGCTGAAGATCAAGGTGATGAACGTCTCCAAGAAGGAGATCCACCGGACGCTGAAGAGCTACAAAGGTGCCATGTGGGACCAGAGCCCGCTCTTCAAAAAGATCTACGAAGAGGAATTTGGCACGCCAGGCGGGGTGCCCTTCGGCGCCATGATCGGCGATTATGAATTCGATCACACCGCCACCGACGTGGAGTGCCTGCGGGATCTGTCCAAGATCGCCGCTACGGCGCACTGCCCGTTCATCGCCGCCGCCGGGCCCAATCTTCTCAACATGGATACCTGGCAGCAGCTGGGTGACAAAAGGGATCTGGCGAAGATTTTCGACACCGTCGAGTATGCCTCCTGGAAAAGCCTCCGTGAGTCTGAAGACTCCCGTTTCCTGGGTCTGGCGATGCCGCGCTTTCTCTCCCGGCTGCCGTACAGCACCAAGAACAACCCGGTGGATGCCTTTGCCTTTGAAGAGGATGCTTCCAGTTCCGACCACTCCAACTACATCTGGTCCAATGCGGCGTATGCCATGGGCACCAACATTACCCGCGCCTTTAAAAAGAGCGGATGGTGCGCCCAGATCCGCGGTGTGGAAAGCGGCGGTCTGGTGGAAAACCTGCCGGTGCATGCCTTCCCGACGGACGACGGCGGCGTGGACATGAAGTGCCCTACTGAAATCGCGATCACGGACCGGCGCGAGCATGAGCTGGCCCGGCTGGGCATGATGCCGCTCTCCCACTGGAAGAACACGGACTATGCCGCCTTCATTGGTGCGCAGTCCCTGCAAAAACCGGCCAAGTATGATGACAAGGACGCCACGGCCAACGCCAACCTCTCCGCGCGGCTGCCTTATCTGTTCTCCTGCTGCCGTTTTGCCCATTATCTGAAGTGCATTGTGCGTGACAAGATCGGCTCCTTCAAGGAGCGGGATGACATGCAGCTCTGGCTGAACAGCTGGATCATGCAGTATGTGACGGATTCCGGAGCCTCCGACGAGGCGAAGGCGGAGAAACCCCTGTCTGCAGCGGAAGTCTCCGTGCAGGCCAATCCTGAAGATCCCGGTTACTACCGTGCGCAGTTCTCTCTGCGCCCCCACTTTCAGTTGGAAGGAGTCAACATCAGCCTCCGCCTGGTTTCCCGCCTGCCTTCTGAACGCAAAAGCTAGAGCAAATCACACCGCGAAAACAAACAGACAAAACACTAACCTAAAAACATCATGGCCTTCGATACCTATCTTCAACTGGAACCCATCAAAGGGGAATCCACCGATGACAAACACAAGAACTGGATTGAGGTTTTCTCATTCTCCCACGGCCTTTCCCAGCAGGGATCTGGCGCAATCAGCGGCGGATCCACCCGTGTGGCCGGCAAAGTGGACGTGCAGGACTTCACCATCACGAAGCGTCTGGACCTCAGCTCCCCTTACCTCAACAAGAACTGCTGCCAGGGCAAGCACCTTGACAAGGCCGTGGTGGAGATTTGCAAAAGCACCGGTCAGAAGGAAGTCTTCATGAAATACACCTTCGAAAACGTGGTCGTCAGCTCCATCAACATCGGTGGTGGCCAGGGCCAGGAGTTCCCGGTGGAAACCGTCTCCTTCTCCTTCGGCAAGGTGAAGTGGGAATACAACCACATTGACAACAAGACGGGTGCCAAGGTCGCCAACATGACCGCCACCCATGACCTTGTGAAGAACGTTACGACCTAGTTGGTTAAGTTCGTCTTTTTGCATCAGCTCTTGCGAAGCAAACTTGGTGGCGTGCTCTGACGTGACAGAGCACGCCATCTTTATGAAATGATCCCCCTGTCAGGCCGGGCTGTTCCTGACTTTCCCAACCCCCGCGCAAAAACCTGCATGACCCCGTCGGAAGAAATCCAGCAGCAGATCAAAAACGGTGATTTGACGGCTGCCATCGCTGCGACCAAAGCCGCCATCCGCAAGGCTCCCACTGACCCCGAGCTGCGCTTCATGCTTTTCCAGACCCTCAGCCTTGCGGCCGACTGGGAAGCTGCCTCCAACCAGCTCGTCGCCTATTCCGAGCTGACTGGCCGCCAGTCGCCCCTGCCCATTGTTTTTAATGATGTCATCCATGCCGAGGTCCGCCGCAAACATGTCTTTCTGGGACAGGAAGCACCCACCATTTTTGGCGAGCCGCCCGAGTGGGTGTCCTATCTCGTCCAGTCCCTGAGCCAGTCCGCCCAGGGCAACCCTGCGGATGCCATCCGTCTGCGCAGTGAAGCCCTGGAGCAGGCGCCCGCCGTCTCCGGCAGCATCAATGGCACCCCTTTTGAATGGCTGATGGATGGTGACAGCCGCATGGGCACCCTTTTTGAAGCCATCATCAACGGCCAGTACTACTGGGTGCCGCAGAACCGTCTGCGCAGCGTCACCCTGGAGGAACCGACCCAGGCACGGGATGCCATCTGGGCTGCTGCCGAGCTGTCCCTGGAAAATGACGCCCGCATCTCCGCTTTCATCCCCGTCCGCTATCCGGGTGCTGCCGGCTGGAAATCGGACCTGCTCAAGCTTTCCCGTGAAACGGACTGGGAATCCCCTGCAGAAGGTTTTTATGTCGGACTTGGCCAGCGGGTGCTGATGACAAACGATGGTGAATTTCCCCTGCTGGATGTCCGCCAGATTGAATTCAACGCCCTCTGACCCCTCCGCCGCGCATGATGGAAGAAGCTGAGAGCCGCCTGCCTTGCCTGCTCGACCGGTTGATTGACGAGGCTCCGGGCCAGGCGGTGGGGCCTTCCCACCGCCGTTCCATCTCCCTGAAAGAATATCGGATGGCTGTACTCAGGGATCTGCGCTGGCTGCTCAATTCACCCCGCCATCTGAAAACGGAAGCGCTGTACGACTATCCTGAAGTCGCCCGCTCCGTCCTCAATTTCGGCACCCGCGACCTTGCTGGCCTGACCTCCTCCGCGTTTGATCCTCTGGAGATCGAATCGGAGCTGAGGGATGCCATCCTGCACTTTGAGCCGCGCATCATCCCGGATTCCCTCCAGGTCAGGCTGATCCATGATGCTGCGGATGACGGCAAAATCGCTTTCGAGATCAATGGCCAGCTCTGGGCGCTGCCTTATGCGGAGCGTATTCTTTTCCGCACGGAGATGGACCTGGAGACGGGAGCCTGTGAGCTTTCCATCATCACATGAACCGCGCCTTTCTAGAGCTGTACAACGAGGAACTGCGCCACATCCGTGAGCGCGCAGCGGAATTTGCCGCCTCCTACCCGAAGATCGCCGGCCGCCTGGCGCTGGACAAGGAGGCGCGCGATGCCTGCCCGGACCCGTTTGTGGAACGGCTGCTGGAAGGCTTCGCCTACCTGGCTGCGCGTGTGCAGCTCAAGCTGGAGGCGGAGTTTCCCCGCTTCACGCAGGGCATTCTAGAGACGGTTTACCCGGACTACATGGCCCCGTGGCCCTCTGCCACCATTGTGCGGCTGGAGCCCAAATGGAATGACAAAGCCCTCATGGAAGGGGCACTGGTGCCCCGTGGTACGCGGCTGAATTCTCTGCGGCTCAAAGAGGAATCTACCACCTGCACCTTTGTCACTTCCCACGATGTCAGGCTCTGCCCGTTCAAAATTGAAGAAACGAAAAAAGGTGCGGAATACCATACCCGCACGGTGGGTGAGCTGAACGTGGCCAAGTTCTGCCCGAATCCCCGTGCCGCCCTGCGCATCCGGCTGCAGCTCCACGCCCCTGATGACCAGTCCATCAGCCAGGTGGACTGTGACCGGCTGGTTTTCTACATCCATGGTGAGGACCATCTGCCCGCCACGGTGCTGGAAGAAATATTCGCCCATGCGCAGGGTGTGCTGCTGTGTGAGCCGGGGGATGTGCGCCACCGCCACAGCACGTGGCTCACGACGGAGGCGCTGGAGCATGTGGGCTTTGCCGAAAACGAGTCCATGCTGCCCGTCAGCCCACGCAGCTTTGAAGGCCACCGCATCCTGCGCGAGCATTTCATGCTGCCGCAGCGGAACCTCTTCTTTGCCATCAAGGGCGTGAAAGCCGCGCTGGCCCGGCTGCCAGGCCGGGAGGTGGACCTGATCATCCCGCTGGCTGAGCGGAAAGAGAACATGGTGGACTTTGTCTCAGGGAAGCTTTTCCAGCTCAACTGCACCCCGGCCATCAATCTCTTTCCCAAACGCTCAGACCGCGTCCCGATCAGCCCCGGCTTTACTGAATACCAGGTGGTCATGGACCGCCTGCGCATGCTGGATTATGAGGTTCATACCGTCCTGGAGGTCAACGGCTACGGCCGGACCTCCTCCGAAGAGCAGAAATTCCACCCCTTCTATCTGCGGCCAGCCCATCATCCAAACCTGGGCGGTTTTTATTCGGTCAACCGCCTGCAGCGCACGCTGTCGGAGAATGAAAAGAAATTCGGCGCCAAGTCAACCTATGCAGGCAGCGAGGTGTTTCTGACCCTGGTGGATCCCACGGCGGCACCGTTTTCCCCCAAGCTGGAGCAGCTCGGCATCACGGCGCTGTGCACCAACCGCCACCTCCCGCTGAGCATGCCCAAAGGCATTGGGGAAACCGACTTCATCCCGGAGGAGCACCTCCCCGTGCGCACCATCCGCTGCCTGGCCGGTCCCACCGTCCCACGCCCCTCCTTCGCCGAAGGCCGCCATGCCTGGCGGGCCATCAGCCATCTTTCGCTGAACTATCTCTCCCTGGTGGAAAAAGGCCCCGATGGAGCTGAATCGCTGCGGCAGCTTCTGCGGCTGTACACGCTGAACCTCCCCAGCCAGACGATCATTGACGGCATTCTGGGCATCGAGAGCAAGCCCTCCCTGGCCCGCAGTCCTGGCGGCGGTCCTGTGGTCTTCATCCGCGGCATTGACATCACGCTGACGCTGGATGAGGACCGCTACGCCGGCAGCGGCATTTTCCCTCTCGCCAGTGTTCTGGATCAATTTTTGGCGCGCCAGGTTTCCCTGAACAGCTTCACCCGCCTGACGTTGAAAACCGCACAAAGGAAGGAGGTGATGTCATGGCCTCCCCGGGTCGGGAAGATCCCCATCGTCTGATCCAGGAGCTGTGCGCAGAGCCTTGGAAGTATGATTTCTTCCAGGGCCTGCGTGCCATTGAATGCGCCTTTGAGGACAAGCCGCGCATCGGCCGCTCCCGCACTCTGCGGGATGATCCCCTGCGCTTTGGCCAGCTCCTGTCATTGAGCTTTGCCACCTCCACCCTGGCCCAGCCGCAACTGGAAAACCAGGCGCAAAAGCTCACGGTGCGGTTCATGGGCCTCACCGGTCCCCACGGCCCGCTGCCTCTTCGCCTCACCGAATTCATGCGCAACCGGCTGCGCGGCATCTACGATTCCGACATTCAGGGCACCGCCGCAGACATCGGGGTGGAGAACGGAGTCGCCTCGCCGCGGGATTCCACCCTGGCGGAGTTTATTGACATCTTCCACCACCGGATGATCTCCCTGTTCTACCGCGCCTGGGCCGTGTCCCAGAAAACGGTGGATTTTGACCGCGAGGAAGACCGCTTTTTTGCCGAGTGGATCGCCTGCCTGTTCGGCACTGGACTGCCCGAGATGGACGGGCTGGACTCCATCCCCACCTGGCAGAAGCTGCCCTTTGCCGGCCATCTGGCCAATCAAACCCGGCATTCCAGCGGTCTGGAAGGCGTCCTCGCAGATGCCTTTGCCACCCGTGCCGAGGTGCTGAATCTCACCGGTCACTGGGTGACGATCCCGGCCGACCAGCGCTGCTACCTGGGCCGCTCCAGGGCGCTGGGCACGCTCGGCCAGTCATGCGTCGTCGGCTCTGTGATCTGGGACCGGCACATGAAGTTCAGTGTACTTCTTGGCCCGATGTCGCTCAGCCAGTTTGAAACCTTTGCCCCTGGCGGGTCCAGCCATCAGCCGCTGCATGACTGGATCGCCTTTTACACCCGGCGCGAGTTTTATTGGGAGGCCTCCATCCTGCTAAAAAAAGAGGAAGTGCCGAAAATAAGTCTTGGCCAGACGGGGCGGCTTGGTTACACCACATGGCTGAGCAGTCTGCCCTTTAAGCATGATCCCGGTGACTACCATATCCGTGGCGGAGGTTTGACCCCTGCGGAGAATTCCTGATCTTACGCCTTTCCCGATCCTCATCACTCACTCCTCAAACAAGCTCCCTAATTATGTCCGAAATCCGTCCTGGTGATCTCTTTGGCAGGCTTAACCGCCTGGGTTACAAGTCCATGGAAAGTGCCGCCACTTTCTGCAAGCTTAGGGGCAACCCCAAGGTGGAGCTCATCCACTTCCTGCACCAGGTGCTCAATGAGCAGGACAGTGACGTGCACCGCATCATCCAGCACTTCGGCATTGATACCTCCAAGCTCAGCACCCACATGCAGCGCTCCCTGGACATGCTACCGCGCGGGGCCAGCAGCATCAGCGGCTTCGCCCAGACCCTCCGGGAGGCGGTCGAGCAGGGCTGGGTGTATGGATCCCTGATGTACAAGCAGGGCAAGGTGCGCACCGGCCATATCTTCGTCGGTGTCCTGAAGAATCCCGGCCTCAGCGGCCACCTCCAGGTCATCAGCGATGAGTTCCGCAAAATCAAAGTGGACCCCCTGACCGACGAACTGCCCCAAATCATCGGCGGCTCTCCGGAAGATGACATGACGGAGACCGTCGGTGCCGGGGCCGCCCCTGGGGAGGGCAGCGGTGCTGTGCAGGGAGATTCCAAGCAGGGCAGTTCCCTCGCCCAATACTCGGTGGACCTAACTGACCGCGCCCGCAAAGGCGAGATTGATCCCATCCTGGGCCGGGATGAGGAGATCCGCCAGATCGTGGACATCCTGATGCGCCGCCGGCAGAACAACCCCATCCTCACGGGGGAGGCTGGCGTCGGCAAGACAGCTGTGGTGGAAGGTTTTGCGCTCCGCATCGCCAGCGGGGATGTACCGCCCGCGCTCCGCGATGTCACCCTGCGCACGCTGGACCTGGGCATGCTCCAGGCCGGAGCCAGCATGAAGGGCGAATTTGAAGAACGCCTAAAAAAAGTCATCGAGGAAGTCCAGGCCTCTCCCAAGCCAATCATCCTGTTCATTGATGAAGCCCACACCCTCATCGGAGCGGGCGGCCAGGCCGGCCAGCAGGACGCGGCCAACCTGCTCAAACCCGCGCTCGCCCGCGGCACCTTGCGCACCATCGCCGCCACGACCTGGGCGGAGTATAAAAAGTACTTTGAAAAGGATCCCGCCCTGACCCGCCGCTTCCAGGTCATCAAGGTGGAGGAGCCGGATGTCGAAAAAGCCGTCCGCATGATCCGCGGCCTGGCCCCGGTGCTGGAAAAACACCACAAGGTTCCCGTGCTGGATTCCGCCCTGGAATCCGCCGCCCGCCTCTCCGGCCGCTACATCCCATCCCGCCAGCTTCCGGACAAGGCCGTCAGCCTCATTGACACCGCCTGTGCCCGCGTGGCCATCAGCCAGCACGCCACCCCCGCCTCCGTGGAGGATGCCACCCGCCTCATCGAGGTGCTGAAGGCCGAGCTGGACATCCTGGACCGTGAAGGCGCCATCGGCCTGGACCACCAGAAACGCAAAGCTGACATTGCCGAAAAAGTGGCCGCTGAAGAGCAGCGCCTCGCCGGTCTGACCGCCCGCTGGGAGCAGGAAAAAGGCCTGGTCCTCAAGCTCCTCGCCGCCCGCGCCGACCTGCAGAAGCCTGATGAAGAAGGCCAGGCCAGCGACAAGGCCGGCATCCTGGAAGGCTGCCTCAGCATTGAAAAAGAGCTGGCCGATATCCAGGGGGAAAACCCCCTCGTCTTCCCGCATGTGGATGAGCAGGCGGTGGCCGCCGTCATCTCAGACTGGACCGGCATCCCCATCGGCCGCATGGTGAAAAACGAGATCGAGCAGACCCTGAAGCTGGCGGACATCCTGGAGCGCCGCGTCATTGGCCAGCGCCACGCGCTGAACACCATCGCCCGCCGTGTGCAGACCAGCCGCGCCCGCCTGGACAATCCCAACCGGCCCATCGGCGTCTTCATGCTCGCCGGCCCTTCCGGCACCGGCAAAACGGAGACCGCTCTCAGCCTCGCGGAAACCCTCTTTGGCGATGAAAGCAGCCTCATCGCCATCAACATGAGCGAGTTTCAGGAGTCACACACGGTCTCCACCCTGAAAGGCGCACCTCCCGGATATGTTGGTTACGGGGAAGGGGGCAAGCTTACCGAGGCCGTCCGCCGCCGCCCCTATTCCGTCGTGCTTCTGGATGAAGTGGAAAAAGCCCACCCGGACGTCCATGAGATCTTCTTCCAGGTCTTCGACAAAGGCTGGATGGAAGACGGTGAAGGCCGCTTCATTGACTTCAAAAACACCCTCATCATCCTGACCAGCAACGCCGCCCAGGACGTCGTCACCAGCCTGTGCAAAGACCCTGACCTGATGCCGGATGCCGAGGCTCTGGAAAAGGCCATGCGCACCCCGCTGACCAAGGTCTTCCCGGACGCGCTGCTGAACCGCCTCGTCGTCGTCCCTTATTACCCCATCAGCCAGGAGATGCTGCGTACCATCATCAAGCTGAACCTCCGCAAGGTGGAAAAACGCATCCTGGAAAACCATGGCATCCCCTTCACTTACGACGACTCCGTCCTGGAGCTCATCGCCCAGCGTTGTGGCGAGCTGGAGCGCGGCGCCCGCCTGGTGGATGCTCTCATCACCAACACCCTCCTCCCCGAAATCGGCCGCGAATTCCTGACCCGCCTCATGGACGGCCAGCAGCTCGACAAGGTCAACGTCGGCGTCAAAGACGGCGAGTTCAGCTTTGAGTTTTAAGTAAAGATGTGAATTTAAAAAGATAATTATATGTCTTATACACCCGCTAATTCTGGCAACAAAGTTCTTCCCACCTATGCGGAACTTGAAAAGCATTATCCAGTGGATCCTCAGGGCAACATCCTTCGAGTAGGAGGAAATTGCGCAATCTACGAGAATCAATGTGCAATTCGTATGAGCACCGCCTTGCAAGCGGCTGGCTTCCCTTTGGATGGCGGCTTTGCAACTAATTGGGGGCCTGTGTGTCTTGTAAATCAAACCAGTCTGGCCAGAGGAGCCAAGCCGTTGGCTGATTATATTTGGCGCACTTTCGGTGCACCAGTCACCTTGGATACCAGCTCATCAGCAACGATATCGGGGAAAAAGGGGATCGTTTACTTTGATCAACAAGGGTCAGACAACAATATTATCGTTTACCGTCACATTGACCTTTGGGACGGCACTAAGACGAAAGGTTACAATCCGTTCGGTACAGGTTCGTCAAAAGTTTGGTTCTGGCTGCTGCCATAAAATTGACAGCACTCTTGATGATGTCACCACTCTAAAACCGCACCCCATGAACTCCGAACTCGACAAAGCCCTGGCTCATTTCCGTTCGACTCAGAGCAGCTTCATCATTGAAGCGGGAGCCGCCATCTCCAAGGGGAACTGGAACTCTTTGGAAAGCCTCATTGACAAGGTATCCAAATCCAAAGTGGTGGAGTCTATCTCCAGCCTGGTGAATTCTTCCGGCGAGGCCTTGAAGGCGCTGCAAGCGAAGTTCAACCCGGATGCTTTCAAGTTCATCTCGGGCATCATGATCGTCGGGGTCGGCGGCGGCATTCTGGCGGAGGTGGCAGGGGTGGCTGCTGCCATTGGCCTTTCCGTCATGTCCACCTATGTCATCGGCTGCCTGCTTCTCCTATGGGGTGTTTCTTTGGCCTTTCCATCCGTCTGGTCAATGGCGCTTGAGAAGCTGAAGAATTCGCAGAATGATTGGCTGAAATCGTTCTGAGAATTTTAGCCGCTGCCGCTTATGCCTTCATCGCTCCTTCCGCTGAAAACGGCCCTGCTTCTGGCCGCTGCCGGCCTGTCGTGGATTTCCCAGGCCGCAGCCCAGGAGAACCCGGACCAGTATCGCAACTTCGCCCCCACGAAGGATGTGGCCATGCTGGTGGATGTGTCCGTTTCTGTTCAGCGCGATACTGCCGGGCATGAAGGGGCACGCGGCATCATTCAGGATCTGCTGGAGGGCAAGCCGCTCTCCAATACCAACTGGGTGGCCGAGCCTGGCAGCCCGGAAATGGGAGAGCTCTTTGCCGATTATCTGCGGGAGCCGCGCACCGCCAACTCCGCTGAGCTGCGGCCCCTGATGGCTGCGGGCAACAGCTTTCTGAGCCTGCCGGTGGGCAATCTGACCACCGTGCTCAACGGCGAGGTGCACCGCAAGCTGCGGGACATCCAGGGCATCCGCACGCTGGTGGCGGATGGCTACCCCCGCCAGATGAAGGACACGAGTACCTGCTACTGGTTTGCCATGGCGCAGGCGGCGGACACGCTTTCCCAAAAGTCCCGCCTGGGTTATTACCTGTTTGTGGTCTCTGATGAAGAGGATGATCCGGACTACCGGGCGGACGGTCCGCCCGGGCACACCGCCCGCGACTATGACCGCTACCTGAAGGAGCTGGCCCCGCAGTATCCGGTGGAATCCATCCGCGCCGCCATCGGCAAGTATTTCCTGCCTGCACGTCCCAGCCCTCGCAATGCGGAGGTGTTCACCCCCCGGGACAGTTTTAAGCAGGTGCTCATCGCCCGCTTTTATCAAAAAGGCTCCGAAGCCCGCAGCAGCGCCCGCAACCAAAAGGTGCGCATCTCCTGGTACGCCATGGGCGTGGCCCCGGAAAAAGTGCTGGTTCCGCGTGAACCGCCACCCCTGGCTCCCGGGGAGCCGGAGCCGGTCAAGCCCCTGGCCTACCAGCCGCCCAAGCAGACGGCCCGCCTGCAATTCCTGGGCGGTCTGGATTCGGGTAAAAAGAGATTTGATTATGCCAAACCCATCCTGGTCTGGCAGATCGCCAACCTGGAAGGGAGCGGCTGGGATGCCGGCAGCCGGCCAGTGGTGGAGCTGGTCAACAGCAGCGCGCGGGCCGGCGGCCTGCTGAACAACTCCCCGCGCAAGGTCATCAAAAGCTGGCAGGTACCCGACCAGCTTCCGAACGGCACCCATCCCCTGGAGGTGGAGTTCAAAGGCGGCGATGCTTCCAGCGCGCTCAGCCAGGATCTGGACATTGTAAAAAACGCCAGCAGCACGTGGTGGCTCAACATTCTGGCGATCGTTTCCGGCGTGGTGGCCCTCGTCATCTTTTTCATCGCCTGGCGCAGCCTGAAGGAGAAGCGCGTGGTCAGCTCACCGGCCTGAAGGCTTGCGTTTCCATAACTGGTCCAGCGCGCTCAGACGGCGTGCCCAGGCCGGACGCAGGGTCTCCGGCTGGGCCAGCGTCAGCCCCACCCAGATGATGCCATAACAGGCCACCACCCAGGCCAGCAGTGAAATGACCCCCTGCACAGCGGCGCTGCCCATGGCATAGAAGCTGCCTGATTCGATAACCACATCCGGACGTTTATACAGATAGTTTTTGGTGGAGGATCCGTCTCCGTCCGCGTCTTCATCCTCTGGTTTGCCGCTATGCGGCAGCAGTAGCACCTTGCCAGTCTTGTCCGCATCCACGGCGACATTCTGCCAGGAAGTGGCATACTCATCCACCTCGCGGTACCTCATGGATTCCTGCCGCCCGTCCACTCGAATTTTTTTCACCACGGCCAGCGGGATCAGCGTCTGGGGCAGCTTGCCTGGCATCGTATCCTTGAAGTCTGTCCACAGAAACATGGGGACCTCCGTTTTATCGGTCATCAGCGGCATCCGGGCGCCGGCGATGTTCCCGGCATCCAGCAGCCGCTGGGCGCTGGCACTGGGCACGGCATGGCTGAAAAAGCGCGCCAGCGGAGGCATCTCCGGCAGGGTGACCACGAAGCCGCTGAAAAGGATCTGCGGGATCAGCACCAGCGGCACCCACAGAGTGGCCTGGGTGGTCGTCCGCGCGTGGGAGGACAGGCTCAGGCCGATCATCACCCCTACCACCCCGGCCAGTCCGAAGGCCAGGCCAAAGAGGCCCATGCCCGTCAGGGTGCCGGGAAAAATATCCCGTCCCGGACTGCTGACCAGCCCTGTGGCCCCGCCCAGCAGCACGGGCACCGCCTGAGCCAGCAGCAGCATCACCACCTGCAGCCAGGAGATCACAGACAGGAAAGCCGTCTTGCTCAAGATGTAGGGATGCAGGCTCAGCCCCGCAATGCGCTCCCGGCGGAAGATGGGCAGTTCACGCGTGATGGTCTGCGCAGCATTGCTGCAGCCAAACCACAGCGTGGCGATGAGGCAGGCAAAGAACCTGAACTCCGGGTCATCCCGGCCCACCCAGCCTGCCAGGGCACCAATGCCCACGGCCTGGAGCAGCAGCGACTTCCAGTTGCGCGGGTCCGCCCTCAGGATGCTCCACTGGGTCTGGATCAGCACGCTGAGGGTGGTGAGAAAGCCCGGCCGCTTTTGCCGCCGGAGGCTGGCCACCACCCGGCGCGGCGGCGGCGGTGCATCCGGCTGAAAGGGGGCCAGCGGGGAGGTGACAAATTTCTGCTCCCACTTCTCCGTGTCTTTCTGCTCGCTGAGCAGTTTATAAATGCGCTCCAGCTTGACCGAGGCTCCGCTGCTCTCCGTGGCCGTGGCATCCTTGACCTCCAGGAAATGGCTGCGCGCCTCATCCTGCGTGCCCATGAACATCAGCCTGCCATCATGAATGAAGGCGATGCGGTCAAACAGATAGGCCTTGTGCAGGCTGTGCGTGGTACACACCACGGTCTGCCCCGTCAGGCACAGGTTTTGCAGCGTGGAGATGACGCCTTCTTCGTTCTCGGGATCCAGGCCCGAAGTCGGCTCATCCAAAAACAAGACGGGAGGCCGCGCCAGCAGCTCTGTGGCGATGTTCACCCTTTTCCGCTGCCCGCCGGACAGGGACGAAATGGGCTGCTGCGCCTGCCGCTCCAGGCCCAGCCGGTGCAGAATACTGGACACCAGTTTCTCAATGGCGGCATCCGGTACGGAGAGGCGCAGCTTTGCCGTCAGGGTGATGGCATCGCGCACACGCAGCTCATGATGGACAATGTCATCCTGCGGTACAAAGCCCACGGCGCCGGCCTCGCTGCGGTGTTTGGCCGCAGGTGCTCCATCCACGAGAATCTCTCCATCGGTGGCCAGGGACAGCCCGGCCAGAATGTTCATCAGGGTGGACTTGCCCTGGCCGGAGCCGCCAAGGACGCCGAGAAACTCGCCCGCCTTGATCTCAATGGACACGCCTTTCAGAATGCGCTTCACCCCGTCCCCATGAGGAACCTCCAGGGTGAGGCCACGCCCCTCCACCCGAGCTCCGCACACCTGATCCACGCAGCGAACGGACGTTCCCGTGAACTCAAAGTAGTAGCTTCCCACATTAAAGCGGTCACCCGGCACCAGCGGGCGCGGTTCAAAGGCGGACCCGTTCAAATAGGTGCCCGTGCGGCTGCGGTCATAAATCACAAACCCTGCTGACTCGCGCCGGATCTCCACATGGATCTTGGAAATGGAGCGGTCATCATTATCCAGGTTCCAAAATTCCACATCTGCAGGCTGAGTGCTGCTGGTCAGCGCGTCCCCGTCCATCCGGCCGATCACCAGCTTCCGCTGGCCCAGAAATACTTCCCAACAGGTACTGGACCGCATCTGGGGCGGCTCTGGAATGCGCAGGAAGCGAACATTCGTGGTCCCTGAGGTAATGACGTCAAAGTGCCCGAGCGCCACCCGGGCACCCGGTGTGAGCGACCGCCCGTTGACGGTCAGGCCCGCATTCGGGTTAGCGCACAGGATTGTCCAGGTCGCGCGGGCGGGCTGCCATTCGATGACGGCCTGCACCTGGGCAGGACCAAAGGCCGTCTGTTCCTTGCTCAGCTCTTTGACCACGATCTGGCTGCCCGGCTTGAAGTATTCGAGTAGTCCTTTCACTCTGCGCAGTCTTTGGGTGTTTCACCCGTCCTGTCAATCCCTTTGCCAGTCTTGCCGCCGCTTCCGCAAATTCGCCGGAAGCCTTGCTGGAAATAAGCATCGGCTGCTTGCGCTCTTTGCCCGGCGTGGTATTCGCGTTCATTCCCTGGTTAGGCCGCTTTTCATCCCTTTGTCTTTCCCTATGCCGCGTCTCAAGATCCTGCACCCAGATTTGGAGGCTACCGAATATGACATCGGAGACCGGAAGCATGTGAGCATTGGCCGGGATACAGACAACCACATCATCCTGGAACACGAAAAAGTCTCCAGGCACCATGCCGAGATCAGGCTGAACAAGTCTAACTGGTGGCTGTCTGACCTGGGCTCTACCAATGGCACTTTTTGCCAGCAAAAGCCCGTCTCCCGGCAGTGCCTCCAGAATGACGACTCCTTTCAGGTGGCCGATTTTCAGTTTACCCTGGCCATCGCCGCTCCGGTTCCGGCAGCCCCGCCAAAAACGGCTGTCCCGACCCCCCACAGCACCCCGGCGGCCTCGCCAGAAGTCATCCCCGAAAAACCAGCGCCACCACCCCCGGCGGCCCAAGTTGCGCCTGCCCCAAAAGGCAGGCTGATCTGGGTCCTTGGCACTGCGGCGCTGGTCATCATGGTTGTCACGGTTTTTGTTAGGCAGCCCCAGCCTCCGCAATACAGCCCTGCACTTCCAGCGCCCCTCTTCCCGCAGGTCACGCTGGCCGCGGCAGCTGCCAACGTTTCATCGCCGCTGTCCGCTGCCAGGCCACCGCCCGCTACCGTTACCGCAGCCGCCACGGTGGCCCCACCTCACCCAGAAGCCCAACCGCCGGAAGACATTCTTTACCCGCCCAGGCCTTCCCTGGAAGTGAGCGGTCCCGTGGTCAGCCCAGACCTCCGCCAGGTGCTCTGTTTTGCCCGCCGCGATGCGGGAGCGACGAGTCTTACGGACGTCTATCTCGGGGACAAGGTCGTCCGCACCGTCCTCCAGGTGGCTGGGGAAAGTGCGCTCCATTTCTCCGAAGACAGCTCTGCCTGGCTCATCCAGGCCCAGGACGTCGATGGCCGCCAGGCCCTCCTGCTGCCGGACCGCACCCATGGCCTGGAAGGGGAATTGCAGCATTGGCTTGGCAGCCGCGATTTCAGCACTCTTGCCTACATCACCCGGGCCTCCGATGAAGACCGTCTTTATCTCAACGACCGGCACATCACCAGCTATCCCCACATCACCAGCCTGCGGCTCTGCGCCGAAGGCCGGCACTGGGCTTACATCGCCGTCAAATCGCCTCACTCTGATCCTGACGCTCCGCCGCCCGGAGAACGTGTGGTAACCGAGCAGGGACCCGGCGCTATTTACGATCACCTCAGCCACCTGACCCTAAGCCAAAACGGCAAGCGTGTGGCCTGTGTGGCCCGCTTCCGCTCAGGCAGCCAGCAACTCATTGTGAATGACCGCCCGGTGGACATCCGCAGCCAGGAGGGCGGGGAGATCTTGCAGGTCGCCCTGGCTCCAGACGGCAGCCGCTTCGCCTGTCTTATCCGGTCTCTGGACGGTGCAGCCACCCTGCATGTGGAAGGCCAGCCCCCGCTGCCCCTGGACCTCGCGCCGGGTTCAACCGAAGGCGCCCCAGCCTCCCTTCCCCTGCTGAACCGTACGGCCTCCGCCCAGCTCCTTTTCAGCCCGGACAGCCGTCATGTGGCCGTCGCTTATTCAGCGGCAGGCACAGCCACTGTCTATCTGGATGACCGCCGTCTCGGCACCTACCCAGGTGTGCAGACAGATTCGCTGCTCTTCAGTCCGGACGGCACCCGGCTCGCGTTCATCTCCCAACATCCCCTTCATGCTCTGGCAGAGAATTCCGATGGCATGCAGATCCAGAGTTATTCCGCCATTCTACGGATCAACGATGAGGCCCTGCAAACCATTCCCGCCCTCTGGACCCGCCGCCAGCCTCTGGCCAGCTTATCCCTCGGCGGCTATACCCAAATCCAATTCTCCCCGGATTCCGCTTCTCTGGCCTGCCTCGCCAGTGAGTATGACCCCAAAAAAGGCCCGCAGCCCAAGCGCCTGCATGTCAATGGCAAATGCCCCTCCACCGACACCCCCGCCATCCAAAACCTGTCCTGGGCCGATGAGCATACCGTCATGCTGACTCTCCAGCCGTCTGATACCGTCAAGACACTGGCAAGGAAAAGCATTCGGGTCGCCAAGCAGCCCTGAGAGCTCATATCCTAATTGAGCGGGGCCGGAAGCAAGGCCGCACGGAAACCGACCCTGCCGGTAAATTCCGTGATGGAGCTGCCAACGACTTTGGCGTCATTCCCCATTTTGACAAAGGTGCGGCTGTCCGGCACCTGCTTGGGCCGCGTATCCGCCTCCGAGGACCCGGGTGAGGAACCAAAGATAACCCGGTATCCCGCATTGGAGGAATCTGACATCAACTCGCTCACCCCGCCTTGCAGATTTTCCAGGCCCAGCCCCTGTGCATTGGATGTCTGGCGGGCATACTGCCATTGCCCAGATGAGGGAAGCTGATAGGCCCAGCCTTCCGGGCTGAGCTGGCCGCTGGTCATGGCTCCGGCAGAGCGCTCATTCTGGCTCAGCACTTTGCAGAATTTATCAGCCTCAGAGAACAGGATCCTGTACACGATGCCTTCATCATCTGCGGTGCAGTTGTTGCTTTCAGCAGGCAGCACTTGTTTGAGTTCCGTCATTTTCACTTCCGTCCGCCCGATCCAAAATCCGCTGTCTTTGAAAGGCACCCACACCATTTCCATGCCGACACTGTTGGTGAAGTTTTTTCCAGGAACAGCGCGCAGGGAACCCTGCATCAGACCCATGATTGCCGCCTTCAACGCCGCTATCTCTTCATCCTTCAGGCTGGACAGATCCAGGTTGGAGACCAGTTCCATCTCTTTTTGCTCCACCCCGTTTTTCAGGGACACCAGCATGGATTTCCGTTCTTCCAGGGTCTTCTTCAATCCGCTCTTTTCCTGCTCGGCCTGCTGGATCACCTGCTGCCGCCTTTTTTCCAGCAGTTCTGCGGCTTCTATCTCCGCCTTGGAGGGTTCGCTCGCAGGGGCGCTCCAGGCATTGCTGACCAGGCTCAGATCCGCCCCGGTCAGGCCTAGCTCCTGCCAGGCAGGAGGCTTTGCCAAGTAGGTCTTCAGAAGCTCCTCTTCCGGCAGGGGCGCGCCTGCGTCTTCCTGCTGCTTGCGCATGGCGGCCTGCTGGTCCTCATGACGTTTTTGCAACTGCGTGCTCTCCAGTTTCACCTGCTGCAGCTTTTCTCCAGCCTGCTTCTGGGCCAGGGTCAGCCGGTTCAGCTCTTCCTTCAAAGCTGCCGCAGGGTCATCCTTGGGCAGGGCGAGCGTCAAGGACTTCGAGGCAGGCACCCACACCTCTTTCGTTGCCCCCGGGGCCATCATCAGATATCCGCCGCCCAGCGCTGAGCCAAAGGCCAGAAGCCCGGCGCTGCCAAGCTGCCAGGGGAGGATTCTGAAGGTTTGTAAAAACATGGCTCAGGGCACAGTTGCGCCAGGACTGGCGGGGTTGTTGCTGCCATTTTCAGCAGCGGCTCCCGTTTCGCTTTTCTGGATGGCTTCTTCCAGCCGGTTTTCCGCCTCTTCCACGGCTGCCATCAGCTTGGTTCGCGCTTCCGGTTCCAGCTTGCGGGCTTCCGCCACCAGGGTATCCAGCTCCGCCAGGCGTGTTTTGGCCTCATCCATCCGCGCATAGTTGCCCGCATTGCCCGGCTGCTGGCTCCACGCGGTCCATTCATCCTGGATGACTTTGAGCTCAGCGTAAGTTTCCCGCGCGCTTTTGATTTTTCCTGCCGCTTCGGCCGTCAGCGCTTCCCACTCCTGCTGCCATGCCGCCAGGGTCTTCTCGTTCAAATCATCGCCGCCGACCGGCACCATGCCCGCCATGTCAGCCGCCGCTTTTTTAGCCCCCAAAAGCGCCTCCGCCGACTGGCTCAGCTGTTTCAGGACCGCCAGCTTGGCTTCCGCCAGCCGCTTGCGTCCGGCGGTGTCCATCAGGGGACTGCCCTGCGTGGCCATCAGTGCCTCCAGCCGCTTCTTCAAGTCAGCCATGTTCTTCGTCTCAATGGCGATCTGTTCTTCCAGCTTGCTGACCTCCGCCTGCACCAGAGCTTTCTGAGTTTCGATCTCCGACACATCCTCCCCCTCGCTTGTCGCCGATTCCAGCGCCGCATGCATGAAGGGCAGGGAGCCTCCGCCGCTGAGCAGCGCCAGGGCCTGCGGGCTCTTCTCAGGCTCCACCAGCCGTCCTACCGCGCTCCATCCTGCCATCAAGGAGATGCCAAAGCCCAGCGTCCAGACAGCCAGCACTGGCGGTGAACGCCAGTTCACCGCCTCCGCCTTGGGCAGGGGCATGTCTTCAGTGCCGGATGACATCAGGACTTTATCCTATGACTCACACCCTGCCAGTGCAAGGATGGAGTCGTGCCGCACATGACAAGCTGGGAAAATTCCCAAGTTTTTCTGAAAACCTGCGCCGCCAGCAACCCGGTGGCGCAGGTCAAAAAGACCTTTTACGAAACTACGCCTGCTGGGCGTTGATCCAGTCGATCGAAGCCCGGCAAATTTCCCAGAAGCTGCCGCTTTCCAGGCTGGCACCGCCCACCAGAGCACCGTCCACATCCTTCTGGCTGATCAGTTCGCCCATGTTGTTAGGCTTCACGCTGCCGCCATACTGGATGCGCAGCTTCTGCGCGGTGTCTTCACCAAACATGTCCGTGAGCACACTGCGGGTAAAGGCATGCGCTTCCTGGGCCTGCTGCGGGCTGGCCGTGCGGCCGGTGCCGATGGCCCAGACGGGCTCATAAGCAATCACGCAGTCCAGCACACGGCGGGCGCCCACTTCGGCCAATGACTCGCGAAGCTGGCTTTCCAGCACCTTTTCGATGAGGCCGCCATCCCGCTCTTCTAGAGTTTCACCAATGCAAAGAATGGGGTGCAAGCGGGCTTCCAATGCCGCCAGCAGCTTGGCGTTCACGACTGCGTTCGTCTCGCCATAAAGGCTGCGGCGCTCGCTATGGCCCAGGATGACGTGCTTGCAGCCGCACTCCAGAATCATCCGCGCGCTGATCTCGCCCGTATAGGCTCCGGCAGGGTGCTGGCTCATGTTTTGGGCGGCCAGTTCCACGCAGTCTTCCTGTGCATTTTTCAGCACTTCCTGGGCACGGGCAAGGCTGACGGAAGGCGGCGCGATGACGATCTGCACCGGGCATTTTTCCGGCACCAGGCGGGAGAAGGCACGGAGAAAGTCATCCGTCTCCTGGGGCGTCATGTGCATCTTCCAGTTGGCGGCGATGATAGGCTTGCGAACGTGTGTCATAGGTGAGGTGAGTGTTGAATGGATGTCCCGCTGTCGGGAGGTTTGGGCAGAGGTTGTTATTCCGGCAGACCGTGGCGGGCGGAGTTTCGGGAACCGCCAACCACAGCCAAATTCAGCATCGTTTCATTTCTCCTGCAGGCAGGCCACCCCCGGAAGGACTTTACCCTCAAGGAGTTCCAGAGAGGCACCGCCACCTGTCGAAATGAAAGTCATCTTGTCATCCAGCTTGGCTTTTTTGACCGCCTTCACGCTGTCGCCACCGCCGATGATGGTCTTCGCAGCGGAGTTCTCAGCGATGGCCGCAGCCACATCAAAGGAGCCTTTGGCCGATTCCTTGATCTCAAAAACGCCCATCGGGCCGTTCCAGATCACGGTCTTCGCCTTGGCGATTTCTTCAGAAAAAAGCTTCACGGATTCCGGCCCGATGTCCACACCTTCCCAGCCGTCCGGGATGTCTTCATTCACGCCCGTGTACTTCGTATTGCCCAGCTTCTTGGCATCAAAATCAAACGCATCTGTGATCAGCGCATCCACGGGAATCAGCAGCTTCACACCGCGCTCCTTGGCCTTGTCAATCGCCGCCTGGGCGATGGGCTCCCACTCGGCCTTATACAGGCTTTTGCCAATCGTGATGCCCTGCACCAGCTTGCGGAAAGTATAGGCCATGCCGCCGCCGATGATGATTGTGTCCGCCTTTTCCAGCAGACGGTTGATGACACCGATCTTGTCGCTGACCTTTGCACCACCCAGGATCACCACAAACGGACGCTCCGGGTTCTCCAGTTCGTCGTGCAGGTAAGTCAGCTCCTTCTCCATCAGCAGACCGGAAACCGCTGGCAGATGATCCGCAACACCCGCTGTGGAGCTGTGCGCCCGGTGGGCCGAGCCAAAGGCATCATTCACAAAAATCTCGGCCAGGTCCGCCAGCCCCTTGGCCAGTTCCGCGTCGTTTTTCTCTTCACCGGCATGGAAGCGGGTGTTTTCCAGCAGCAGCACGCCGCCGGCAGGCAGCGCCAGGGCCTTCGCCTTCGCCGCTTCACCCGTGGTTTCTTCAGAAAACTCCACCGGGCAGCCCAGCAGCTCGCTCAGCGCCGGGGCGACCGGGGCCAGGGACTGCTTCGGATCGCGCTGTCCCTTCGGGCGGCCCAGATGGCTGCAGAGGATCACCTTCGCGCCTTTTTCAATGAGGTACTTCAGCGTCGGCAGCGTCTCCTGGATGCGCGTCGCGTCCGTGATCACCATCGCACCGTCTTTCTCGTCGAGGGGCACGTTGAAGTCCACACGGACGAGGACGCGTTTGTTGCTCAGTTCGATGTCGCGGATGGTCTTTTTGGGCATGATTCAGAAGGGTAAGTTAAGCCCGCCAGGCAAGGCGGGGCGTGATGTTTAGCACAGAGCGTGCAGGGTGCTCGTAAAAATTTCGTTCCCCGTCCCCGCCTCCGAGGACGCACCCTTCACTCCTCCCCCTCAAAATATTCCACCGCTTTCATCTCAAACACCTTCTTCTGCGGCTTCACCAGCCACTTGCCCGAGTCCGGATAATGGATCACATCCGCCTGCGGCTGGTCCGCGATGACCATGAAGGTCAGGTCCTCCTCCCCGTCGTTAATGATCTGATGTGCCTCCCCCGGCGGAAACACCAGGTAATCCCCCGCCCGGATCCCCTCCTTCCCCTCCGCCCCACGCACCTGGCCCCTGCCTGAAAGGATGTAATAAGCCTCCCACTGCGCCGAGTGCTCATGCAGAGGAAAATTCATCTTCCCGGGTGCCACCCGGTGGATCTCCACCTCAAACGGATGCCCCCCGCCCCAAGTCCCCACATCCTTCCCACCCCCCGCCCCCTGCGAAAGCGCCCTTCGCATCACCCCATACTTGCCCTTCGGTGAGCTTTGAGTCGTCCAGGGCAGATCTTCAGCGTGCGTGAGGTTCATGGGCATGAGGATTTACAATGATGAAACGGACCGGCGCTGGCAACCCCTGATAAGACCCTATTCAAACACCCCCAAAACCCGCTGCGACAAATTCCTCTGCGCTTCGTTACCAGCGCTCTCTTCTTAACCCACGCCCCTTCCATGAGCCGCCCCCTTTTCCTCCTCGCCCTCAACAGTCTACTGCTCCTTTCCACTGCGCTCGCCGCTCCAAAAGGTGTCTCTACCAAAGTGCCGCGCTTCCCTGAGGACCTCAAAATCATCAACAACATCGTCTTCAAAGAAGCCGGTGGCCGAAAGCTGGACCTCATGCTTTTCCAGCCTGCGGAGAAGAAATTCGAAAAGGCCCCCCTCGTCGTTTACATCCACGGCGGCGGCTGGGGCGGCGGTGACAAATACAAAGTTCTCCGCCAGGACATCATCGGCGTCGTCCGCAGCCTCAATCAGCATGGCATCGCCTGCGCCAGCATCGAGTACCGCCTGGTGGACGGAAAACCCACCACCGCCAACGATGCCGTGGCCGACTGCAAAGACGCCGTCCGTTTCCTGGCCCGGCATGCTGCCGAATACGGTCTCGATCCGGACCGCATCGGCACCTTCGGCTCCTCCGCCGGCGGCCATCTCACCCTTGTCACCGCCCTTGGCCAGGAGGCTGATTATCCCTGCGATCCCACCATCTCTGGCCCGCCTGTCCAGGTCCGCTGCGTGGCCTCGTATTATCCCCTCGTCTCCTTTGTGGATCGCGAGCTCATGAAGGGCAGCAACTTTGAGCGCCCCCAGCGCCTCCTCCCCCTCCTCGGCGGGCCGCTGGAGGAAAAACGCGACCTCGCCCTGAAGCTCAGCCCCATCGAGCTCCTCCGCCCGGGCAGCCCGCCCATCTTCGTCGCCCATGGCGATGCCGATGTCGTCCTCAACCACAGCAACGCCCTCGCCCTCCGCGATGCCGCCACCGCCAAGGGCATCCCCATCGAGTGCCTCATCTCCAAAGGCGCCGGTCACGGCTTTAGTGGCGACAACATCCAGCCCGCCCTCGCCGAAATCCAGGCTCGTACCGTCGCCTTCTTACTGAAGCACCTCGAGTAGCACCGTTGGGTCCCCACTGGCCTCCCGAGCGCGGCCCCAGGCACTGTGTTCCTCCCTAGAAGCCTGGCACCAGCTCTCTACTTCATTAATGATATATTATATTATCTAACATCATATTTGTCTCCCGCTCCAGAAACATGCACCTCAATTCCTAAATCCGCCCTTGATTCTGCCGCGTACCGATTACATTAGAATCATTCCAATTCTAATTCTAACCTAACTATGGCGACCCCATCCCCACGTTCTACCCCCAAGCCCAGCGGCCTGGACTGCCGTCTGGCCGTGCTGGGCACCGATGCCCGCCTCACCCCGCACCGGCGGGAAGTTTTCCAGGCCCTGGCTGAGTCCAACGACCACCCCACTGCCTACGACCTCTTTGCCAAGGTCAAAGAGCGCTCTCCCAGCATCTCCCTGGCCACCGTCTATAACTGTCTCGAACACCTGACCAGCCACGGCCTCATCCGCCAGGTCCAGCTGGAGCGCGGTCAGTCCCGCTACTGCGCGAATCTGCACGAGCACGTCCACTTCCACTGCGAGACCTGCGGCAAGGTCATTGACGCCCATCCTGCCGCCGACTTCGACCCCGCCAAATTCTGGAACCTGCCCACCGGCACCAAGGTCACCCGCATGGACATCGCCATCCACGGCACCTGCTCCGCCTGCGTCAGCAAATCATAAATTATAAATCGTAAGTCATAAATTTTCCCCTCCCTCATGTCCCTCGAAATCAAAGCACTCCACGCCCAGATCCCCGGCCGCGAAATCCTCAAAGGCCTCAACCTCACGATTAATCCTGGTGAAGTTCACGCCATCATGGGCCCCAATGGCTCCGGCAAAAGCACCCTGAGCAAGGTCCTCTGTGGCCACGAAGACTACGAAGTCACCGGCGGCGAAGTCCTCCTGGATGGCGAAAACATCCTGGACATGGCCGTGGATGCCCGCAGCCGCGCCGGCCTCTTCCTGGCCTTCCAGTATCCGCATGAGATCCCCGGCGTCAGCAACGCCAACTTCCTCCGCGCCGCCCTCAAGGCCCGCCTGCCGAAAGGCGAGGACATTGATGCCATCAAATTTTACAAGCAGCTCTATGCACGCATGGACCAGCTGGAAATGGACCGCAGCTTCACCGGCCGCAGCGTCAACGAAGGCTTCTCCGGCGGCGAGAAAAAGCGCAACGAGATCCTCCAGCTCATGATGCTGGAGCCCAAGTACGCCATCCTTGATGAAACCGATTCCGGCCTCGACATTGATGCCCTCAAGGTTGTCTCCCGCGGCGTCAACGCCATGCGCAGCGAGAACCGCGGTTTCCTCGTCATCACCCATTACCAGCGCCTGCTGAACTACATCCAGCCCGACATCGTCCACGTCATGATGGACGGCCAGATCGTCCACACCGGCGGTAAGGAACTCGCCCTCAAGCTCGAAGAAAAAGGCTACGACTGGGTCAAGGAAGAGCTGCTCGCGGCTGCCTAACCAATTTGATGAACGAAGAGATTACAGCTTCAATGCCTTTTGATTCTCCAACAATGTTGGCGGGTTACAAATGGCACAGACGTCGCTCCTCAGCATTTGGCTGGCCATTTTGGGTGGCTGTTGCATTGGTTGTTATCTCCACCGTTCCCTCAATTCTCAGCCAGGGTAAAATCCAAATGTTCCCGCAGTATTGGTTTTTGGTGGGAGCCGCGATCTTAATAGCATTGGTTTATTGGCTGGGGCCGCGAATCTACCTGCGAGGCTTGAAAACTTCTCCATCTTTCGCAACTACGGTGTCATACCAGTTCAGTGATGAAGGATTATTGGTGAGAATGCCACTAGGAGAGGGGAAGTTTGATTGGGACTACTTCATTGAGAGTATCTCAACACCTGATGGTGCTATGATTTACAGTCACAAAAGAGCCTTCAACTGGCTCCCCAAAACCGCCTTCGCCTCCGAGGCCGACTACAATCGCTTCCTCCAGCTCATCGCCGAAAAGACCAAGCATTCCAAAATCGGCTGAACTGAACACTGAAAACTAAACACTGAAAACTTTCTTATTATGGTCACCGCCCCAGACAACGACATTTCCGACATCAAGGTTGATAGCGTGGGGGACTTCACGTTCCCTGAGCGCAACAAATTCGACTCCGGCTTCGGCATCACCGAAAAGACGGTGGACTTCATCGCCGATGTCAAAAACGACCCGGACTGGATCCGCGAGTTCCGCCACAAGGCGCTCAAAATCTTCCAGAGCAAGCCCATGCCCACACATTGGGCCACCAAGGACCTGGAGAACATCAAGTTCGACGAGTTCCGCTACTACCTCTCCGACGGGCAGAAGCCGAAGCGTTCCTGGGACGACGTGCCAGAGGACGTGAAGCGCACCTTTGACCGCCTGGGCATCCCGGAGCAGGAGCGCAAATTCCTCGCCGGCGTGGAGGCGCAGTATGACTCTGAGGCCGCTTACTCCAACATCAAGGCCGCCGTAGAAGAGCAGGGAGTCATCTTCGTCAACAGCACCGAGGGCCTGCACAAGCACCCCGAGATCTTCAAGAAGTGGTTCGGCAAAGTCATCCCGACGGGCGATAACAAATTTAGCGCCCTCAACAGCGCCGTGTTCTCCGGCGGTTCCTTCATCTACGTGCCTCCGGGCGTGAAGGTGAAGCATCCCCTGCAGGCTTACTTCCGCATCAACTCCGAGCAGTTCGGCCAGTTCGAGCGCACGCTCATCATTGCCGATGAAGGCGCGGAGCTGATGTACATGGAAGGCTGCACCGCCCCCAAATTTGAAACCGCCACCCTGCACAGTGCCGTCGTGGAACTCGTCGCCATGAAAGGCGCAAAAATCCAATACGTGACCGTGCAGAACTGGAGCAGCAACGTCTTCAACCTCGTCACCAAACGCGGCATCGCCCATGAAGATGCCGAAGTGCGCTGGATCGACTGCAACATCGGCAGCCGCCTGACCATGAAGTACCCCGGCGTCATCATGAAGGGCAAACGCGCCCGTGGCGAGGTCATCAGCATCGCCCTGGCCAACAGCGGCCAGCACCAGGACACCGGTGCCAAGATGGTGCACGCAGCGGATGACACCACCAGCAACGTCATCAGCAAGTCCATCTCCATCGGTGAAGGCCGCAGCACCTATCGTGGTCTGGTCCACATTCCCAAGCACCTCAAAGGCTGCAAGAACAACACCGAGTGCGATGCCCTGCTGATCAACACCAACAGCCGCACCGACACCTACCCCGCCATCAGCGTGCGCGGCAACCAGCACTCCACCCAGCACGAAGCCAGCGTCAGCCAGGTCAGCGCCGACCAGATCTTCTACCTCATGCAGCGCGGCCTCAGCGAAGCCGAAGCCATGAGCCTCAGCGTCAACGGCTTCATCAACGACCTCGTCAAAGAGTTCCCCATGGAATACAGCGTCGAACTCAAGCGCCTCATTGACCTCGAAATGGAGGGCAGCGTGGGGTGATGGACATGCTCTCGACTATGGTGACTGTCCCAGATGTCTTTTACGCGGTTTTCATTACCCAGCTGCCGCTTTGGATAGGATTGATTGTCTTCATCTGGGGCTTTCGCTTAGTTCGTAGTTTGCGTGACCGCCTGGATACCATCGAAGATAAACTTGACCAGCTTTTGGTTATCCAGCAGACGAAATTCACAACAGAAAGACCTGGTTCCGCAGGGCATCCCTGACCTGGACTTTATCACCAGACCACCCGTATGTTCGAGAAGAGCGACCAACAATTTGCCAACGCCGCCAAGCACAAGTCGGTGCGTCGGCAATTGTTGGCCAGTCTTCAAGCACGGCGGAAGCACTGTCTGCCGGTGCTATTCTCGATAAGCGCGGCCGCTGTTGGGCTATTGATTGCGCTCGTTATGACCACCCAGGTTTCGTGGTCCTCTTCTTGGTTAGTCCCGGGACTTTTAGGGTTCGGGCTGCTCTCTTTAATCGCTGTCGCCATCTCCGAAACCAGCCGCTTTTTCGCTCTGGACACCCAGATCAAAGTCATGCGCATGATGGAAGTGGCCAACGGTCAGGCCGAAGCCGAGCCGTTATTAGAGTCCTTCAATCCCTAAGCTCATCGTCATGCTAGCCCAGCTTCTCCAGCACGAAAATGATTCCCGCCAGGCGCGCGGTGATCAGGCCGCGCGTGCTGCTTTGATGGCCAGCTTGCAGCGCCGCAGCCGGGCCGCTTATCGGACTGCCATAGTTCTTCTGGGAGCCGCGATGATTCTTCTGGTGGTGCTCATGGTGGCCTTCACAGGGGAGTCCAACAGCCAAGGCCTGGATCACCCGGTGATGCGGGTCCAGATGCCCTTGTTCGTGCTGGCAGCCGTCGCCTGCGGAGCCTCCTTTCAAAAATGGCAGGCGCTGGAACAGCAGATCCATTTGCTAACGATTATCAATGACCTGGCAGCCCAGGTGGAAAGCCTCAAACAAGGAGGTGCTGTATGATGCAGCGCAGCCATTCCGCAACTTCCAGACTTTCAATCGTAAGGCCAAATCATGGCCCGAGCTTCACTTTTTCATTCTAGCCAGAAATCATTCATGCCCGCCACTCTTTCACCCACTCCCAAACTCAACCCCCATCCTGTGTCCGATACTCCCGCCATCTCTGCTCCTTCCGGTCTTGAAGTCATTGCGCCTGTGCGTGATGAAACCTCTGCTCCAGGCTGGTTTCTGGCACGGACGGAAGCCGCCTGGGAGGAGTTCCAAAAGCTGCCAGTGCCCAGCATCAAGGATGAGAGCTGGCGTTATTCTAACGCGAAGAAGATCGAGCTGGCCGAGCACAGCCCCGCCCTTGCAGTCACGGAAGCCCAGAAGCAGGCAGCCATTGCGGCCTCCGAAGGGCTGAAGGAACGCACGGCGCGTTTTGTCTTTGTGAATGATGAACTGGTTCTCTCTGAAACCGATGCCCTGCCGGCCGGTGTGGTCTGCGTGAACTTCGCCGAAGCATTGAAATCTCATGGTGAGGTCCTGAAGGAGCACTTCATGAAGCGGCAGATGACGCTGGGGTCAGCCAAGTTTGCCGCGCTGCATCTGGCGCATGTCAAGGCGGGCACGGTGATCGTGCTGCCGAAGAATGTGACCATCGAAAAACCCATCGAGGTCTTCCATTGGGTGGTGGGTGATCATGCCGCCATTTTCCCGCACACACTCATTGTTAGCGGTGACAACTCTGAGGTCAGCGTGGTGGACCATTACCGCAGCCTCGAAGGTGAAGGCGGGCTCAGCATTGCTGTGGCGGATCTGGTCAGCGGTAACGGTGGCCGCATCACGTATGCCGCCTGCCAGGAGCTGGCGGATGATGCACAGGCGCTGCACCTTTCCAGCATCGTCGCCGGCCGTGATGCCAGCGTGAAGAGCTTCCAGGTGCAATTGGGTGCCGAGTTCAGCCGCAGTGAGACCGTCAGCGACCTCATCGGTCAGGGTGCCCGCAGCGACATGCTCAGCGTCTCGATGCCCATCGGCGACCAGATCGTGGACCAGCGGACCTTGCAGAACCACAAGGCACCTCACGCCACCAGCGACCTGCTTTACAAAAACGCCCTCTATGGCAAGTCCCGGAGCATTTTCAGCGGCCTCATCACCGTGGATGAAAGCGCCCACTACACCGATGCCTACCAGACCTGCCGCAACCTGCTGAACAGCGACGAAGCAGAAGCCACCTCCCTGCCTGGACTTGAGATCAATGCCGACCAGGTCAAGTGCAGCCACGGCGCCACCAGCGGCCCCATCAGTGATGAAGAGCTTTTCTACCTGAAGGCACGCGGCATCAGCGACATTGATTCCCGCAAGCTCATTGTGGAAGGTTTCCTGGCCGACGTGCTGAAGCGCTTTGGCAACAGCGAGGTGCTGGACACCCTGGTCGCCCGCATTGACGAAAAGCTCGAACGTGCTGTTTGATCATCGGCGATGATCCTGACCCGCATGCTACGCCTCAGTCTGCTCGCAGGCTGGGGCGTTCTGTTGCTGGGGTTGCTGTTGCAGTTCGTCATCAAGGATCATCTGTTCGGCCTGCGCCTGCTGTACTATGCGATGCCCAAGCCCTGCCTGCTGGCGCTCGCTGTTACACTTTTGGTTTGGCCAAAAGCAGGCCGTCAGTTGCGCCTGGCCGCTGGAGTGGTGAGCCTCCTGCTGGCTTCAACGTGGATGATGAGCTCCTGGGGCAGGGGACCGGATACAAGCCTGGTCCGCGATGACTCCAGTGAAGTGCGCATCCTCTTCTGGAATCTGTCCCACCCGACCGGCATTCATCAGGGGATGGTGGATTTGGTCAGGGAGCATCAGCCGCACATCGCCACCTTTGTGGAGCCGGGTCGCAAGGGCATGGAGGAGCGCTGCCGGGTTTATGAATCGCTGCTGCCGGGGTATGAAGTGAGCTGGATGCCGCGTGGAGTGCTCTGGGTTTCACGGGTGGAATCACGGTATCGCGACCGGGGCAAGCTGGAGGGCATGGGAGCCTTTGCACGGTTTGAAGTGACCGGCTTGGGACCTGCCTTCCCGGTCGTTGTGGCGGATGTTCATCCTCATCCTTTCCACTGGCGGAAAGGCCAGCTTGCTGAGGCGCTCTCCTATGCACAGGGCCGTCCAGATGCGTTGCTGGTCGGTGACTTCAACACGCCTTTGGAATCGCCGCTTTTCAAAGACTACCGGGCAGAGTTTACCAATGCCATGGAGGTGGCAGGGCAGGGGTTCAAGGAAACCTGGCCCATCGGGCTGCCGCTGCTCAGTCTGGATCAACTTTGGTTAGGCCAGGACTGGGTGGTGCTGGAGGCACACAAGATCTGGAAGCTAGACCACAGCGACCATGCAGCCCTGCTGGTGACGCTGAGGCGGAAGGCGAAGTGAAGCGGCCACTCCTGGCTGCTGTTGGAAGAAGACCAATGCCCAAGCAGCCAGGAGTGGCCGCTTCACTTCAATCCACGGACCAGTCCACAGCCACCTGCTGCTCGCGGCCATTGCGGTCATGGTATTTGACGAAGCCGTTTTTGGCCCCGAATTCATGGACGCATTTGGTCACCTTCACATCGAAGGCGCAATATTCGGCGATCTCGGCGATCTTGCCCTGCTGCCACCAGCGGATGGCATCGAGGCCATCGGCCGTTTTGCCGGTGCCCAGGCTGGCGGAGGCAACGGCATCCAGCTTCAGCCGGTGACCGAGTTTCTTTTCCAGATCCACCAGCAGGTCCAGGTCCCGCACCTGCTCGCGGAAGTCAAAGATGGTGTGGCCCATGAGCACTTCATAGTCGAAGCTGACATGGTTGAAACCGACGACAAGATCGGCGCGTGTGAGCTGATAGATGAGGTCGGACGTTTCCTCTTCCAGGAAGATGCGATATTCGCCTAGCTTGGTGCTGTAGGTCACACCGACAGAGATGCCCATCTTGTGCTTGTTCCCCCAGCCGCCCACATCATTGGCGGTACGGCGGGTTTCCAGGTCGAAGTAAACGATGTCCCGGGCCATCGCGCTCAGAGACGATAGACGATGCGGGCTTTGTCCATGTCGTAGGGCGACATTTCAATCTTCACGTTGTCGCCGATGACCAGACGGATGAAACGCTTGCGCATTTTGCCGGAAATGTGGGCCAGGACTTCGTGACCGTTCTTCAGCTTCACGCGGAACATGGTACCTGCGAGAACTGCGGAGATGACTCCGTCCAGCTCGATGGCCTCCTCTTTCTGCTTGAGTTCGTCTTCAGGGGACGGGGGCGGCGGCATGTGGCGGCCGGAACCACCACGCGGCCCCGAGGAGCGGCGAGGACCGCCACGGTTGTTGTTCTTTCGACGAGGAGGAGGCATAGATGACACAGCGCGGTTTTTTCAGAAAACCGGGCGGTCTTAGAGTGCTGCGCGTGTGGGCCATTGACAACTCCTAATTTATCTGTCGAGGGCAATCTTAACTGCCAGGCGGAAGAAAAAGTGCTGGCGCACTCCATTGTGTGCATTATGTTGCGCTTCGCTAGTTCTCAGATGGTGGTCGTAGCTCAATGGTAGAGCCCCAGATTGTGATTCTGGTTGTTGCGGGTTCGAGCCCCGTCGATCACCCCACCCTGCCGTTCACGTTGACGGCCTTTCCCCGGTCTGAAACGAAGCTGTGAATTTTCCCCTTCGCCCATGGAAGTGCTAGAATCTGTCCTCGGTTACACTTTTCAGGATCGTCAGTTGCTGACGATGGCCCTCACCCATGGAAGTGTCGGTTACGAGGCTCAGCGGGCGCAGGCGGACAATCAAAGGCTCGAGTTTCTTGGCGATGCCGTGTTGCAGCTCATGCTGTCGGAAATGGTTTACCAACGGCTGCCCAAAGCCGATGAAGGACAGCTCACCAAACTGCGGGCACAGATCGTCTCCACAAAGGCCCTGGCAGCCGTCGCCCGGCGGCTGGAGCTGGGACGCTTCATCATCATGGGGAAGGGGGAGCAGGCCAATGGCGGGCGCGAGCGGGAGAATACGCTAGCGGATGTCCTGGAGGCTGTGGCCGGTGCCATCTATCTGGACGGTGGACTGGTGGAGGCGCAAAAGCTGACGCAGCACCTGTTTCGCGAAGATCTCGAAAAGCTGCTCGTCAGCCCTGGGGATCCGAATCCCAAGGGCCAGCTCCAGGAGATCATCCAAGCGGTGGGGCCGACACCGCCGCATTACAAGATCCTCAGCCAAAGCGGGCCTGACCACGCCAAATGCTTCGAAGCGAGTGTGAACTGGATGGGCAGCGTGCTGGGCACCGGCACAGGCAGCAGCAAGAAAGAAGCTGAGACGGCCTCGGCCAAATCCGCCCTGGAATCTCCAACGCTTATGGTGCAGCTAAAAAGTCTGGTTAGCTTAAATATTAATAATCCCATAACTACTGTAAAAAACTGTGAGTAACGGGCCGATAACTCACCTCAAGTCTGCGAGCAAACCTCATAACTGAGACTTGTTGATGCGCATACACAGGCTTTGCGCAATTTTGTCCGCAATGAATCGGAGTGTGGAACGTCCCCATTTTGGGAGAGGAACAGGCTTGTTGGACTTATACCCAGCCTATACGGATAAGGAGATTTATTGAGCTTTACCTTATTCAATCATAGAAGCTGTGCAAAAGCGGGATAACTGCATGGAAACGCAGCTTTGCTTGCACTGGCATCCTTGCCGCCCATCATAGGCAGTCTATGTCCAGCAGCCTCGGCACTCTCTTCCGCATCAGCACTTGGGGTGAATCCCACGGTCCCGGAGTGGGGGTGGTCATAGACGGCTGCCCGCCACGCATTCCGCTGACGGTGGAGGACATCCAGCAGGAGCTGGATCGCCGCCGTCCTGGGCAGAGCAAGATTGTGACTCCACGGAAAGAGGACGACAAGGCCGAGATCCTGTCCGGCGTGCTGGATGGAATGACGCTGGGCACGCCCATCGGCCTGTTCGTCCGCAATACGGACCAGCGGCCATCGGCCTATACGGAGATGGCGCAGGCCTACCGTCCGAGCCACGCGGACTATACGTATGATGCCAAGTACGGCATCCGGGCCGTTTCCGGCGGAGGCCGCTCCAGCGCCCGTGAGACCATCGGCAGGGTGGCAGCCGGGGCGATCGCCCGCAAGATGCTCCAGCAGTCGTTAAAGGGCTACGAATGCCTGGCCTATGTGAAGACGATCCAGCACCTGGAAGCGAAGATCCCGGAAAAACTGACGGCGGAGCTGATCGAATCCAACATCGTCCGCACCTGTGATCCCGAAGCGGCAGAGCGGATGATCGAGCTAATTGAAAAAGTGCGCAGCGAGGGCAACAGCGTCGGCGGGGTGATCGAGTGCGTGGTGCGCGGCGTGCCGCCAGGACTGGGTGAGCCGGTTTTTGACAAATTGGAAGCCGATCTGGCCAAGGCGATGATGAGTTTGCCTGCGACGAAGGGTTTTGAAATTGGCAGCGGTTTTGCCGGCACGCTGATGACGGGCCTGGAGCACAATGATGAGTTTTACATGGACGGCAGCCAGGTACGCACGCGGAGCAACCGCAGCGGCGGCATCCAGGGCGGCATTAGCAACGGCGAGGAGATCGTCTTCCGCGTGGCTTTTAAACCTACGGCCACGGTGCTGCGCGAGCAGAAGACGGTGACGAATACGGGTGAGGATACGACGCTATCCGCCCGCGGCCGTCACGACGCCTGTGTGCTGCCGCGCGCGGTGCCCATGGTGGAGGCGATGGTACACCTGGTGCTGGCGGACCACTGGCTGCGGCAGCGGGCGCAGAATGGGGCGTAGAAAGAACGGGGAGAGAAGAAGGCACTTGGCAACCGCCTCTCCTTAAATCACGCGGTGGGGCGGCCGGCGGCTTCTTCCTGGCGTTTCATCATGTCGCGGATCTCGGTGAGGAGGGCGACATCGGGGGGCATGGCGGCGGGGGGAGTGTCCTTGGTGATGACCAGGTCCAGGAGCTTGTTGGTCGGCTTGACGATGATAAAAAAGACGATGGCGGCGGTGATAAGGAAGCCGATCACGGCCCCGACAATGGCTCCGACATCCAGGAGGACGGGGACCATTTTTTCCGTGGTCACCTCAGTGCCGTTGACCTTTTCCGTGACCTTGGTCATCTTTTCCCAGATCTGAAACTTCCAGTTGGAGGTGCCAAGGTTGCTGCCGCCAAAGATGGCCAGGATCGGCTCGACGATTCCTTTGGTGAAGGCGGTCACAATGTTGTTAAAGGCAGAGCCGATGATCACGCCAGTGGAGAGGCTGACGACGTTACCCTTGAGGATGAACTTTTTAAATTCGTCCAAGACAGCGGGGGAATGCAGGTGCGGAAGATTCATGCGCGGGTATGAAAAAAAGTTGAGCGGCGATGAGGCCGCCCAACAGACTTTATACCATCGGAGCAAAAGCGGTGCCCGGTTGCATGCGAGACCGCGAAGAAAAGGAGAGAATTACTCTTTAAACTTGCCTTCTTTGGCCAGCTTGGCGCGGAATTTGGAGACCTTGGGGCTGACGACGGCGCGGCAATATCCCTGGTTGGGATTGTTGATGAAGTAGTCCTGGTGGTAGTCTTCGGCGACGTAGAATTTTTTCAACGGGACGATCTCGGTGACGATGGGCTGGTCCCAGTCTTTCTGGGCGGCTTTCATGGACTCCTCGGCGAGCTTTTTCTGCTCGTCGTTCATGTAATAGATGCCGGAGCGGTATTGGGTGCCGATGTCGTTGCCCTGGCGGTTGAGGGTGGTGGGGTCGTGGGCGATCCAGAAGTAGTCGAGGATCTCCTTGTAGGTGATGACGGCGGGGTCGTATTCGATCTGGATGACTTCGTTGTGGCCGGTCTCGCCGGTGCAGACTTCTTTATAGGTGGGGTTTTCCTTGGTGCCGTTGCAGTAGCCACTGACGACGGTTTTGACGCCTTTGAGCATTTCATACTGGGCTTCGGTACACCAGAAGCAGCCGCCACCGAGGACGGCGAGTTCAGTTTTGCCGGACGCGGCAGCAGGGGCAGGATCGGCAGCGATGGCTGGGGCGATGGCGGTGGACATGGCGGCGAGGATGGAAAGGAGGGTTTTCATGGTCCGTGAGGTCGGCGGAGATTGCGACTGATGATGCGTTGCAAATGGGGGTAAACTTTCACCCGGGTGTGCTTTCCTGGTTGGGAGAGACAGGCGGAGAGAATATTCCCATGCAAGGCAGTCTGGACATCGTTGTCATGAATCCTTACGCTTGGGCAAACTGACCTGACTTATGAAAGCGATCCTTTTTGCCCTGCTGACTGCTGTCTCCGCCCACGCGATTACGACGGAACCGCCGAACATTGTGCTGGTGATGGCGGATGATCAGGGCTGGGGAGACATGGGCTACAACTGGCATCCGCATCTGAAGACGCCGCACTTTGATGCGATGGCGAAAGAGGGGATCCGCTTTGACAACTTTCATGCGGCGGCACCGGTGTGCTCGCCCACGCGAGGGAGCGTGCTGACGGGGCGGACACCGAACCGCTTTGGCTGCTTTTCTTGGGGCCACACGCTGAGGCCGCAGGAGGTCACAGTGGCGGAGGTGCTGAAGGAGGCCGGGTATGTGACAGGACACTACGGCAAGTGGCACCTGGGCGGGGTGCAAAAGGCGAGTCCGGTGAGCCCAGGAGCGAGCGGATTCGACCACTGGATCTCGGCGCCTAATTTCTTTGATGTGGATCCGCTGCTGAGTGATGAGGGCGTGGCGAAGCAGTTCACGGGGGACAGCTCAGATGTGACGGCGGACCTGGCCATCCAGTATATCCGGGAGCGGTCTAACCAAAAGCAGCGTTTCCTGGCGGTGGTGTGGTTTGGCTCGCCGCACAGCCCGCACCAGGCGCTGGAAGCGGACCGGGAGCTGTATGCGGACCAGCCGAAGAATGTGCGGGATTTTTATGGAGAGATCACGGCGATGGACCGGGCCTTTGGCCGCATCCGGCAGGAGCTGAAGGACCTGGAGCTGAGCGAGAACACGGTGCTGTGGTACTGCAGTGACAATGGGGCGCTGCCGAAGATCGGCTCCAGCGGTGGGCGGAGAGGGAACAAGGGGAAGGTCTATGAAGGGGGGCTGCTGGTGCCGGCACTGCTGGAATGGCCAGCACTGTTCAAGGAGCCGAAGGTGATTACTGCCCCGGCGACAACCTGCGACATTTTCCCAACGGTGCTGGCGATGGCGAAGGTGGAGCAAAAAGAAACGAGGCCGCTGGATGGCGTGAATCTGCTGCCGCTCCTGGAGGGGACGGAGAAGAGGCGGATCCAGCCGATTGGCTTCTGGGACCGTTTTGAAAAGGGGGTGTCAACTCCATCGGATGCCTGGATGAAGGATCTGCTGGAGGCGCAGGCGAAGGGAGAGGAACCGACGGATCCCGAGAGGCTGTTTACGAAGGCGGGGGAGATCGGCGAGGCAGTGCCGGTGAACCGGTTTCCAGGACATGCGGCCTGGATGGACGGGAACTGGAAGTTGCACCGCAAGGAAGACAAAAAAGGCCAGGTGGACTGGGAGCTCTATGATCTGAATGCGGACCCTGCGGAAAGCCGCGTGCTCTTTGCCGAACAGCCGGAGAGGGTGCCGCAGATGCAGATGGCGCTGGAGGAGTGGCTGGAGAGTGTGGCGCGGAGTCTGAACGGGGAGGATTACAAGGACTGAGGCGTCTTTTGGCTGGAATGGGCAGGTTGTAAGTCCTGCTGTGAGGGTATGGCGACGTTTTTTCTTGTCCCCCTGGAGTTAGCGGTTAAGGACAAGTTCCCGCACCCGCATGCTTTTCCCTACGTTCGAGTTTTGGATCTTTTTTCTGATTGTCGCTCTGGTGTACTGGCGTCTGCCTCACAAGGGGCAGAACCGGTGGTTGCTGGCGGCGAGCTATTTTTTCTATGGATGGTGGGACTGGCGGTTTTTAGGGCTGATCGGTGGGGCGACTTTTTTGGGCTACATCAGCGCGCTGAAGATGGATGAGCCGGGAATGTCGAAGACAGGGCGGCGGGCCTGGCTGGGCATCGGGCTGGGAGGGCTGCTTGGATCGCTGTTTTACTTCAAGTATGCGGGCTGGTTTGTGGAAAGTGCGCGGGAATTCATGCAGGCAGTGGGGCTGGGAGATCCTGGGTGGGTGGTGAGGATCGGCCTGCCGGTGGGCATTTCCTTTTTTACCTTTCAACTCTTGAGCTATGTGCTGGATGTTTATCGGAAAAAGCATGAGGCAACGCGGCATCCGCTGGACTTTGCGCTGTATGTGAGCTTTTTCCCGCAGCTGGTGGCAGGGCCCATTGAGCGGCAGGACCGGCTGCAACCGCAGTTTGAGGAGCCGAGAAAAAGCGGGTTCACGGAGGAGATGTTCCGTGAGGGGCTGTATCATGTGATGCTGGGGCTGTTCAAAAAGGTGGTGATCGCGGACAATCTGGCGGTCATCGCGAATCATGTCTATAACCGGCCGGCGGGGGAGATCGGTTTTCCTGAGTTCCTGCTGGGGACGTACGCGTTTGCCTTTCAGGTGTATGGGGATTTTTCAGGCTATAGCTCAATTGCGCAGGGGGTGGCGAAGTGGCTGGGTTTTGACCTGATGGTGAACTTCCGGCACCCATATCTGGCGGTGAATCCGAGCGACTTCTGGCGGCGCTGGCACATCAGCCTGTCATCAGCACTGAGGGATTATATTTTCATTCCACTCAGCTTCAAAAATCCGACTTTGCTGATCACCTGCCGCAATCTGATGCTGACAATGACGCTGGGGGGACTTTGGCATGGGGCTGCGTGGACGTTTGTGGCCTGGGGAATTTTTCATGGGGCCTGGTTATGTGCTGAGGCCTGGATGCGGCACCGGCTATCACTTCAAGGAAAGGTACGTCCTGCAGAACCGGGATGGGGGAACGTTTTGCGGATTCTGGGCTGCTTTCATCTGGTTTGCCTAAGTTATGTCCTTTTCCGCTCCAGTTCTATGGAGCAGGCAGGGCTGCTTTTGGGAAGCGTTTTCAGGAACTGGGAGTGGACTTCTTTTGCATCCTTTGGTTACGTTTACCTGGTGTTTTTCACGCTGCCACTCATGGCATACGAAATATGGCTGGAGAGGCGCCGGGATCTGATGGCTCTAACGGAGCTGGCATGGGGCTGGCGGGCTCTGGCGTATACTGTGGTGGTGCTTTTTTTACTTTATTTTTCACCTCCGAGCGCGAATGAATTCGTTTACTTCCGTTTTTAAGTGGCCCGAAATTCGGGTTGTGATGGTACTGGTTGCCCTCCTCACTCTGCTTGAGTGCTTTTTCCGTGTGAAGGGAGGACGGCTGTCAAGCGATGTCCGGAATATCGAGAGTATTGCTCAGGTGGCCGAGGAGGTGAGTGCAGCCCCGACCCCCAGATGGCTGTTTGTCGGAAACTCACTCCTGCAGGCAGGGGTAGACCCGGTATTGTTGAGGAAGGAGATGCTAACCTACGGGGCTCCGCAAAACCTGGGAATTTTCATGGCTTATCCTGATTCCTCGCACATGAAGATTTGGGATTATTTGGTAGAACGCTATTTCGCAGAAACGGACTGTCTTCCGGATAAACTTGTTCTAGTAACTGGCAGAATGCATCTGGCAGATGCGCCTGCCAATGTATCGCATCTGGGTGCCTATTACGTCTCATGGCGGGCGCTGCCGCGATACTTAAAGGAGGATGGAGGCAGCAGCGAAGCCGTTGCGGAGTTTTTCGTGGGAAGGAGCATGGCTCTAATGCGCAGCCGCCAGAGGGTAAGTCCACGCGTTTTTGACATCCTGTTGCCCCACTATCAAGAAAACTGGCATCTTCTCAACGAGGCGGCGATGCAAGGACCTCTGGTAGAGAAAGTGGGGCAGGCATCCAAAGCTTATGAAACCCGGCATCTACGGCATTTCATCCGGCTGCTGTCAGAGAGGAAGGTGGAGCTGCTGGTGGTGAAAGCTCCAATGCAGCATTCATATGAGCTGCCGGAAGAGATCCTCGAGGTTCTGGGACAAGCGGGTGTTCCTGTGGTGGATGTCAACCCGTTGCTGCAACTGGGTGCAGAACATTTTGCGGATGCGGATCATCTGAATGAAGCAGGGAGAGTACTGTTTACCCGAGCGTTGGGAGAGGCCTTGGGAAAGGGTTGGTAATAGACTTGTTTTATGCTCTCATAGCGATCCCTCTCCCCTCATGAATTACGAAGACCGTCTCCGCAAGCTGCTCAGTTCCATCCTCAGACTTTCGGAATCAAGGCTGAAGCCCAACGGGCATATTATGGATGAACTGGGAGCAGACTCCCTCCAGTTCCTGGATTATATCCGAAGTGTGGAGAAAGAATTTGGTCTGACTCTGAAAGGGTCTGATTCGGACCATTTTGCGACTCTCAAAAAAGCGGCGGCCTTTCTTGAGAAACAGCAAATAGGCACGGCAGCGCCGCAAGAAGCGCCTGCCCCAGTTGAGAATGCTGCGACAGTATTTCAGGCGGGGATGTGGCTGGATGACCAAGGGCTGTTGCACTATCCTTTGGAAATTGGCATGCCCTTAACCGGAAGAAATAACTTGGGTGAAACAGCGATTCTCAAGCTGATTGGTGACCTGCGCTGGAGGCATGTGAATTTTTTTTCCAAAGTGCCCAGCAAACTGCTGTGTGATGACACTGGGGAGAGACTTTATGCGACTTTCTTCTATGTGGAGGCTAATTTTTCAGAGTCCGCACCTTTGTCTTCTTTTCGAGAGAATGATGAATTGCACATCGTATCCTCGTTGAAATCCAGCGGTGGAAGTGTGCTGGACGGCTATCACTGGCTGTTCCATGGGCCTATGCAAAATCCACCGGCTGACCCGTCGGCGCAGGGAGTTCCGTATTTCCGGACCTCGAACATTTTTGTCAAAATGTTGCAAGGGGCGCAATGGCTGAAAAAATCCAAACCTTGCCAGCCTGGCATGGCACGGATTCCACAGATGGAAGGAGCACCGGATTCTGCAGAGATGTGTCGTCAGGCGGATGAGAACAATGGCTTTGGCCCGATCCCGCAAGACTGGCTGACATTGTCTGAGGGTCCGGTGGAGATTTTTTATGATATTGTGCCGGACCGTGATCTGAACGGGGCGGGGCTGCTTTATTTCGCGAATTATCCTCAAATCTTGGACATCGTGGAAAGAGAGGTTTTGCAAAAGAAGCTTCCGCTGCCTTTCGAAGAAACGACTGTGGATCGCCGGACGGTGGTGCGCCGGCAGAGTGCCTATCTTAGCAATGCGAGCCAGTCTGACAGACTGCGAATTCATGTCACAGTGGCTGCTGAAAATCCCTTTATCCCGCTGGCAGGCCGGCCAGAGAAACCGGAAGAGAGGTCAATTCACCTTTGGCTGAACTTTGTCATGTGGCGGTGTTCTGATGACCGCAAAATGATGGTATCAACTGTGCGGAAGGTGATCACAGACATGACCTGGGGTGGGACCCGCGTCATGAAGCAGTTGCAGACCATAAATCCTATAGTCCCCGCATGATGAGCATATTCCTTCCTGCTGATGAATCATGGAAGGTCTATGGCCGCGAGGACTGGCTAAGGCAGGCGGGTCCAGACATTGCTGACCGTGTGCAGCAAGCTCCGGGAAACAGGCGTGTGCCTCTTTATGGCCTGAGCGACCAAGTCTGGGAGAACAGCCCCTTGAGGAAGGAAGCGCATGCCTGGAGGCTGGTGGAAAATTCACCCACACCATCAAAGCAGCAGAGATCTTGTGATCCTGTGGAAGAAGTTGTGGCGGTGTTGAAAGGCTGGTTGGAGACTTCTGGAACGAAAGATTCGTACCTTTGCGTGCAGTGTGAGATGGATATCTTCGCGACTGTTGCGAAGCTGCGTGCGCTCCGCGGACTGGCCAGGGCACTGGCAGCTGAGGGTGACAGGCCCATGCCAAAAATCAGAGCCTGTTTATGCCTTGGCAAGCTGGAAGGATATGATCAGGCTTGCGGATTGATCCGAGCTACAGTGCAGGCGGTCTCGGGAATTTTGGGAATGTCAGATGAGATCGAAGCAGACCCTCAAGCATTCATGGGAATGGACGGGCAGGCGGATGTGGAGGAAATACGGCGTCGGATGCAGGCGCTGTCCTGTATTCTACAGGAGGAGTCGGGGCTGGGGAAGGTGGCTGATCCGCTGGCGGGCAGCTTTCTTGTAGAGGCGGAGACGCGTCTGCTGGCCGGGAAAGTGTATGAGGCCCTGGGATCAGGCTGCTTTAAAGGAGTGCCTTTTTCTGAGGTGATACAACGTTGCGAAGTGAGACCTACGCTTGCAGACCCGGGTTGGCCAGGGCTCCCGCCATTTATCCGGGGCCCCTATGCGAGCATGTATCTTAAAGCTCCGTGGACGCTGAGGCAGTATGCGGGTTTTTCAACTGCGGAGGAGACAAACGCCTTCTTCCGCAGTGCGCTCGCTGATGGACAAAGGGGACTGTCCGTCGCTTTTGATCTGCCAACACACCGTGGTTATGACTCCGACCATCCCCGTGTAACGGGAGATGTGGGCAAGGCGGGGGTAGCGATAGATACGGTGGAGGACATGAAGCGTCTGTTCGAGAGTATTCCGCTGGGCCAGATCACGGTCTCCATGACAATGAATGGGGCGGTTCTGCCGGTCCTGGCCTTTTTTATTGTGACGGCGGAAGAGCAGGGGGTGTCTTTGGAGGCGTTGAGCGGGACCATCCAAAACGACATTCTAAAAGAGTACATGGTGCGCAACACCTACATTTATCCTCCGGGGCCTTCGTTGCGGATCGTTGCCGATGTGATGAGATGGCTTGCTGAAAACTGTCCCCGGTTCAATTCCATTTCCGTATCCGGTTACCATATGCATGAGGCGGGGGCGACAGCGGCCCAGGAACTGGCCTATACGCTGGCCAATGGCCTGGCCTATCTGGAAGCCGGGAGCAAGGCGGGGGTCCCTGCAGAGACGTTGGCAGCGCGAATGTCATTTTTCTGGGCGCAGGGAATGAACTACCAGACTGAGGTAGCCAAGCTGCGGGCTGCCAGGGGTCTGTGGGCCCGACTGCTGTGGGATGCGGGCATCCGCTCTGCCAAAGCGCTCGCGCTGCGCTGCCACTGCCAGACAAGCGGATGGAGCCTGACGCGGCAGGACCCCGTCAACAACATTGTGCGGACCACCGTGGAAGCGCTTTCTGCGGTACATGGGCATACTCAATCCCTGCATACCAATTCGCTGGATGAGGCTGTGGCGCTGCCTTCGGATGCTGCTGCCCGTATTGCCCGGCAAACGCAGCTAATTCTGCAGAAAGAATCCGGTATTTGTTCTGTGATTGATCCTTGGGGAGGATCCCTTGATATGGAGGAGAGAACGGCAGCTCTCGCTTCAGAGGCCATGGAGATGATCGATGAAATACGCGAGGCAGGGGGGATGGTCCATGCGGTAGCCAAGGGTCTGCCTCAGCGGCGGATAGAAGAGGCTGCAGCCCGCCGACAGGCCAACATTGATTCAGGCAGTGAAAAAATCATCGGGGTGAATTACCTCCAGCCCGACCATGAAGCGCCTTTGGAAATCCGTGACATTGATAATGCGGCGGTTAGGTCGGCCCAGTTGGCGCGCTTGCAACAGGTAAAGGCGACCCGGAACCCAATCCGGGTGCAGGAGTCATTGCAGGCGCTGGAAGTTGCTGCCAGGGATCCTGATGCCAACCTGCTGGCGCTGGCCATTGTGGCTGCAAGAGAAAGGGCGACGCTAGGAGAAATCTCCCTGGCTCTGGAGCAAGTCTTTGGCCGGTATTATGCGATGACACAGGTGGTCGGCGGTGTTTATAGTGCGGCCATGCCTGCGGAGGAAGATTCTGAAATGAAGAGAGTCCGGGTCCGGGTGGAGCAGTTTGCCAGGAAGAACGGCCGCCGCCCGCGTATGCTTCTTGCCAAAATGGGCCAGGATGGACATGACCGGGGAGCCAAGGTGGTTGCAGGGGCGTTCTCAGACTTTGGTTTTGATGTTGATCTGGCACCCTTGTTCAGGACTCCCGACGAAGTATGCCGACAGGCCATCGACAACGATGTTCATGTGATAGGCATCAGTTCTCTGGCTGGGGGACATACGACTTTGGTTCCCGAATTGCTGCGCCTGTTGAAAGAGCAGGAGTCATCTCATATGCAGGTCATTGTCGGCGGTATTATTCCAGACGGAGATCATGCGGTGCTTTCGGCTCAAGGAGTGGGTGCCATTTTCGGACCCGGCACTCGCTTGCCGGATTGTGCGCATCGCGTAATGGATCTGCTGGAAATTCATTCATCAGCATGAAATTCCATTTAGATGCTGAAGAATGGGCTCGAAGGCTGTCTTTGGGAGACCGTCAGGCCTTGTCCCGGGCCATCACGCTCGCAGAGAGCAGTTTGGAAAAGGACCAAGAAATGGCGAGCCGTCTGTTTGCCGCACTTCCGAAACCGATGGAAAACTCACTGCGCATCGGTGTGACCGGAGCGCCCGGCGCGGGTAAGAGTTCCTTGATCGAGGCGGTAGGACTCAGGCTCTGCAGCCAAGGACATCGCGTGGCTGTGCTAACGTTAGATCCTTCAAGCACAGTTCATGGAGGCAGTTTGCTCGGAGATAAGACCCGGATGCATGAACTGAGTCATCACCCTGCTTCCTATGTCCGGCCCACCCCTTCAGGAGGGGTACTGGGGGGGATAGGTATCGCGACGTTTTCGGCGCTGACTCTGTGTGAAGCGGCCGGATTTGAGATCCTGTTCGTGGAGACGGTAGGTACCGGGCAGAGTGAATACAGTGTGATTGATGTCACTGATGTAACGTTGCTGGTCATGGATCCGGGGAGCGGGGATGGTGTGCAGATGCTGAAAAAGGGACTGTTGGAACATGTGGACTGGATTGCCATCAGTAAGGCCGATGGCGAACGCCGCTCTCAAGCGGAAGCTTTGCACATCGAATTCCTGAACAGTCCTTCCTCAAGGCCGGTTCTTCTCACCAGCCAGGAGGACGAAGCTGTCATCAATCAATGGGCGCGACGGATTCAAGAGCACCGCCAGACCAGTGGCAACCTGCGCCTGCGCCGGCATGAGCAAGCTCAAAAGGCCTTCCGATGGACATTTGAGCAGATGTTGATCCAGCAATTGAGGGCGAACCCGGAAGTTGACGGTGAATCCGTACTTTTTGCGGAATCAAACACGCTGAGCCCCCAGCTTGTGACCCACGCTGCACAAACCCTGATTCGCAGACTCATTTAAACGGGAAGCCTACGGTCCGGACATCAATCTATGACGACGAACATGGCGGCGAAGGTGTTAGGAGCGAACTGGGTCTCGGGGGCGGGGGAAGTGATCATCTGGGAGATGTCGCCATCCAGGTAAAGGGCGTTCTGGCAGCCGAGGTGGAGGAAGAAGCGGGAGAGCTGGTGGAAGGTGACGCGGCCTTTGACACGGTCCTCACGGTCGCTCATGACGAAGACGATTTCTTTGGTGGCGGTGACGATGCCAACGGCGCTTCGCTGTCTTTTGTTAGGCGAGTTGATCTGAAAAGCAGGATGAATGGCACCTTTGCGAAGCAGGATGGGGCCGGACTGGTTGGCAATGCGGGGTCGGAGATTGAGTGAAGGGTATTCAGTGCTGGTGACGATACCGGGGCCGGTGATGGCATCCAGGTAGAAAACGCCGTTGGGTTTGAGAAAGAAGTTGCCGTAGCCATCGGCGAGATTCAGGGGAACGAGTTCTTTGAACGCACTTATAGTTAGGCCGCAGGGCTTGGGGCCGCGTTCATAGATGCCGGCATTGGTGGCAAAGAGGAGGGTCTTGCCCTCGCTGGTGAGCTGTTTCTGCAGGCCGCCGAAATCGGACAGCGGCTTGCCCTGGGGATCTGTCCAGCGGAGGTCGAGCTTGGCATGATCTGCGGCGGCGACGCGGTGAAGGTGGTAGAGAGCGCCTTCATGCTCCATGGATTCTGTAGCGTGAAGCCGCGCGGCGAGTGAGAAGGTTAGCCAGAGGAGGAGACTGGTAAATGACCGCATAGGTATAAAGAGGATGTGTAAAAAAGATTGTCACAAACCGGGGGTATTTGGCAAATGAATTAATCCTGGAGCGCGGCCATTAAGAAGTTATTCTTTTGTATTTTGAATCGACTTGTTTGCCCCCGCCTTATTGAGTTCCATTCGTCCATCCTTTTTTATGAACGCCCGCTTTGTAAGTTTTATCCCGCTCGTTGTCTCTGTAGTGTTTATGTGGCTGGGCTGGGGCTATTACTCGAAGGCCCAGCAAAGCACATCCTGGCCGGAGGCTGCGGGAAAGATCATCGAATCCAAGGTGGTGGAGTCAAGCCGGTCCAGATCAGGCAGCTCATCAAAAAGAATGTACAAGGCTTGGGTGAGCTATGAATATGAAGTGAACGGCCAAAAATACCGCAACGATCAGGTTGGGTTTATGGACGGTAGCTCCAGCAGCCAGAACGGGGTGGCGGCGGAGGTGAGGAAGTATCCCGCCGGGAGTGCAGTGACCGTTTATTACAATCCGACCGATCCCCATGAAGCCTGTCTGGATCGCTCTGCGGGCCTGGTGCCCTGGCTGATGATGGGGGGAGGGGTGCTGGGCCTGCTTATCGGCGGCAAGCTGCTGCTTTTTGGCGGGCGGATCAGAACCCGGCGTCACATCGCCCACATGTAAGGATGCTGTAGGCCACGTCTGCTCATTGAGAGAGCTTGACCTTATAGGTTACAGCACCGGGATTGTCATCGTAGTCTCTTGAATCTTCATTGATGCGAAGGATGACGTTTTCCTGGTCTTCAATAAAAGTGTAGCTGAAGGGTGTGGACGCGGTGCCAGCGGGGACCAGGGTGAGCACGGGGCCTGGCTGGGTCTTGAACCGGCCATCGGCGATGACGAGGCGGCAACTATTACCCGTTACCAGGGTGAGGGCGTCAGGATTTTCTGTGGCGAGCTGGCCGTGATCCTTCCACTTGCCACTGACGTAGCTGAGAGTGATGACAGTGCCTTTTTTAACCCGGCCAATGGTGTGGCCAATAACTTTATTAGCGGGAATGGGAACGAGAACTTCCTGTGCTTTGCTGGCGGTGGGGAGGGAGACGGGTGCAGTTGGGATGGCGAGCTGGGCAGAGATGGCATCAATTTCGGCCTGAACCTTGACGGCGGCCTCAAGCATGGCTTCCCGGGTGTACTGATCGCGTAGCTTAGTGAGCTCAGAAATGTAGGTTTGATGGACTGGCTCAGTGGCTCTTTTGATCGCTGTCTGGTAGGATTCTTTGAGGCGGGCCAATGCGCCTTCGTCTGCGGCATGGAGCTGGAATTGAATCAAGAACAAGCCAAGGATGATGAGGAAGGCAGGAAGTTTCATGCGGTGAGAAGAATACTGGACGGTCTCTCTTGAGGTCAATCACTAGAATAAGGCATAGGGCCATCCTTTATTTCAACACTTATAGAAAGGGCGACATTAGGGGATTCAGCCTTTCCTGAGCATGACAGCGAGCAGCGCTATATCGGCAGGTGTGACACCCTGAATACGGGTGGCCTGGCCCAGAGTGGCAGGACGAATCTGGGAGAGACGCAGGTGGGCCTCGGTTTTCATGCCATGGATCTTGGAGTAATCGAAATTGGCCGGGATGGCTTTGTCGTCCATGCGTGCTGTTTTTTCGACCATCAGCTCCTGGCGTTGGACGTAGCCTTCATACTTGAGGTCATTTTCCAGGAGCTGCCAAATCTCGTCACTGTACTGCGAACGGATCTCCTGGGGCAGGGAAGTGTGATCGTTTTCAGTTCGGCGGATCCACTTGTCGAGCCGCATAGAGTCATGGCTGGTGGTGTGGGCGAAGCGTTTGGATTCGGCCAGGGTGGCGGCTTTCTGCTCGGTATGAGTGCGGCGGAAGTCATCCACCAGACCGAGGGTGGCGGCACGGGGAGTGAGGCGGAGGTCGCAATTGTCCTGACGGAGAAGGAGCCGGTATTCGGCTCGGGAGGTGAAAAGACGGTAGGGCTCGGTGGTGCCTTTGGTGACCAGATCGTCCACGAGAACCCCTAGATAGGCCTCGCTGCGGCTGAGAATGAGGGGCGCTTTGGCCTGGATTTTAAGCGCGGCATTGGCCCCGGCGAGGAGGCCCTGGCCGGCGGCTTCCTCATAACCAGAGGTGCCATTGATCTGGCCGGCGAAGTAAAGACCGGCGACGCGCTTGGTTTCCAGGGTGGGGGAGAGCTGGGTGGGAGGGCAGTAATCATATTCCACGGCGTATCCAGGACGGATGATTTCGGCTTTTTCCAGGCCCGAAATGGAGCGGATAAACTGGAGCTGGACCTCGTAGGGCAGGGAGGTGGAGACGCCGTTGATGTAGAATTCCCGGGTGTGGCGGCCTTCTGGTTCGAGGAAAACCTGGTGCCGATCCTTCTCGGCGAAGCGCACCACCTTGTCCTCAATGGAGGGGCAATAGCGGGGTCCAACACCTTCGATCCGGCCACAATACATGGGGGATTTGTCCAAATTGGCCCGGATGACGTCGTGGGTTTGGGGGTTGGTATAGGTAATCCAGCAAGGAGTTTGTTCCACGTGGAACATTTTTGGGCCCCAATGGTTGAGGGTGAAGAGGTCTTTTTCCTCTTCGACGACCCCGGATAGGTAGCTGAAATGGGGCGGTGGAGTGTCGCCGGGCTGGAGTTCGCACTTGGAGAAATCAATGCTGCGGCTGTTGAGGCGGCAAGGTGTGCCGGTTTTGAAGCGCTTCACTTCGAAGCCCAGGTGCAGGAGGCTGTCGGAAAGGGTGGAAATGCTGTCGCCCATTCGACCTCCGGCCTGGTTTTGGAGGCCCACATGCAGGAGGCCACGCATGAAAGTCCCTGAGGAAATGATGACGGCGGAGGCGCGATAGATCATTCCCAGGCTGGTGCGGATGCCAACGACGGCATCGTTTTCGACGAGAATTTCGGCGGCATTGCCCTGGTGCATGTCCAGGTTGGGCTGGTTTTCGATCAGCCATTTCATGCGGAACTGGTAGGCTTTCTTATCGCATTGGGCGCGAGGACTCTGGACGGAGGGACCCTTTTTGGCATTCAGCATTCGGAACTGGATCCCGGTGGCGTCGGTATTTAATCCCATGACACCGCCCAGGGCGTCGATTTCACGGACGACATGGCCTTTGGCGAGCCCGCCGATGGCGGGATTGCAGGACATCTGGGAGATGGTATCCAGGTTTTGAGTGAGAATGGCAGTCTGGCAACCAAGCCTTGCCGACGCCATGGCAGCTTCCACCCCGGCATGGCCTGCGCCGCAGACGATGACATCATAGTGTTTCGGGAAGGTATAGAGGCTGGTGGACATAGCTGTGGCTGAGGGAAGGGGAGGGCAAGCGGCCCAGAAAAGCACCTTAGCATAGGTGCCAAATTGTTCCATGTGGAACAATTGAGAGGTTCAAAACGCGGCAAAGCCAAGGATAGCGATACCTAATCCGAGGGGAAACATGACACAAAAGAAGAGTCCGATCATGGCTAGGGCACTCAGCCCTTGGCGGCGGAAGCTGGGTTTACGGATGGATTTCATGCTGGAGAAAGCCGCGCGGAGGAGCAGGAATAAGCAGGCGACAGCCAGGGTACATAACCAAGTGAAATACATCCATTGAGCCTACTGTAACCTGTCTGAATCTGGACGGCGAATGGGCTGGCGATTATGGCGCTCAGGAGGCAGACGAGTGGCCAGATGAACCACATGCGCATGATGAGGACCATGGGGTCTTCGGTTCGTGGGTCTGGAGGAGGGCTCATAGGCTTTTTTATCAGAGGATCTGACCGGAGATCTGGGTGGTTTCGAGGAAGGTTATAACGGCTTGTGACTGACCTGGAGGTGAAGCAGTGGTAGGAACAATCATGGTGGAATTGATGATTCGGGGAGTCGCTGGAGACGGAATATGCAGAATTTCCGCCCCATGCAGGACTCCCAATCCTGGAAGGGAATCACCCTGATTCAGGGAACTGTTATTGATGACAACCAGCCTCGGGATGGCATCATCCCAGCCAGGCACTTCCTCGGTCCATGGCTTGATGGCTTCGCGCCCTGCCTCCGTCAGCATGGGGTTCTGTTGATCCAGGAACTGGCGTGGAAATAGCTCCAGCTCATAGGCGCAACGGGAATAATCAGCGACTAAAAAGCGGCTGGTGACCAAGGAGGGTTCATAGCCGAGGAGCAAAAAAGAGCATGATGGCCCGCCATCCAGATGAAGGCGGGTGGTCTTTTTTTGATCGAACCGGCCCATGGAGTAGAAGCCAAGGCCGATACCGTAGTGGTCCACAAAGTGGCAGGACAGTGACTCTTGAAGTTGCACCATTGCCTTCCGAAGCTCGAAAGATGATGTGTCCTGAGGATACCGGAGGCAGGCGAACCCGGGTGCATTCAGGTCATGACGAAAGACATCGGCCGTGATCCTTTCCAATGTGGACTGAGGGATATGAGTCGAGGTTACCGCATAAAGGGGATCCAATAAGGCCATGGAGCCAGTTTATCATTTTGCAGCGGGATGTCGAACTCAGGCGGAGTCATCATCACGCGGACTCCTGACTTGATTCGGGCGGCCTCCCGGCTAGTGTCAGGGCTTCCTTATGGCTACCCAGACTGCACCTTCTGCTAAATCCGCTGACGCTCCGATCAACGCCAAGATGACTCCGGCGGACAAGATCGAACTTTACCGGAAGATGGTGCGGGTGCGCCGGTTTGAGCAGGTTTCTTTGCAGCATTACCAGGCTGGCCGGATGGGCGGATTTTTGCATCTTTACATTGGCCAGGAATCAGTGGCGATTGGCTGCGTTTCTTTGATGGGCGAAAACGACCACGTCATCACGGCATATCGCGACCATGGCCACGGCCTCGGCGTGGGGATGTCCATGAATGAGTGCATGGCGGAACTGTTTGGTAAGGCGACGGGCTGTTCCAAAGGCAAGGGGGGCTCGATGCATTATTTTGCGCCAGACAAGAATTACTGGGGTGGTCACGGCATTGTCGCAGGACAGACTCCGCTCGGCCTGGGCCTCGCCTATGCTTTGAAATATCGCGGCCTGAAAGGAGCGGCGATGTGCTTTCTGGGTGACGGTGCGGTGAACCAGGGTGCATTTCATGAGTCGCTGAATCTGGCGGCGCTCTGGGATCTGCCGGTGATTTACATCATCGAAAACAATGGTTACTCGATGGGTACCAGCCAGGCGCGGTCTTCGGCTTTCAGCGAAAATTTGGCGAAGCGTGCGGAAGGCTATGGCATGGCCTGGGATCACTTTGTGGGTGAAGACATCTATGATGTACGCGCCCGTGTGCAGGTGGCGATTGACCGTGCACACAACGAGAGCAAACCGACGCTGCTGGAAATTGCGACCTACCGCTGGGAAGGTCACTCGGTGGCGGATGCGAACAAGATGAAGTACCGCACCAAGGAAGAGGTGGAGCGTTACCAGAAGCAGCACGATCCGATCCAGGTGTGGAAACGCAACCTGCTGGAAGAAGGCGTGGCCACGGAAGACGATCTGAAGAAGATTGACCGCGAGGCGCAGGCGGAGGCGGAAGCCTCGGCGGACTTTGCGAAAGCGAGTCCGTATCCGGAGCCGGAAGCGATCTTTGAAGATGTGTACTGGGAAGTGGACAACAAGACGGAAGCGGGCGCGACCGGCCGCCACTTTTTCAACGATTGATACACTTCTTGTTAGGCCATAAGACGGGCTCGGATCAGCTGTTCAGGCTGGTTCCGCGTCAGACGGCACAAAAGTATCCGATCCGGGCATCACGTCAGAAGAAAGGATGGCGCGGATCTGCCGTATTGAGTAAGCTACGATTTACCGCGACGTGCGGACAGAATCTGCGCGCCCGTTAATCTAACCCAAACTTCGTTATGAACTTAGCAAACACCAGCCGCCGCACATTTGTGCGAGGCACGATCGCCGGAGCAGCCGGTCTCGCCACTTTGCCCACGTGGGCAAAACCCCTCGGAGCCAACGGCGACGTCCGCGTGGCTGTCATTGGTTTCAAGTCCCGTGGCTCAGGCCACATCAACAGCCTGCTGAAGATCCCCGGTGTGCGTCTCGTCGCCCTTTGCGATGTGGATAGCGAAGTGCTGGACAAGAAAGTCGCCGAGCTGGCCAAGAAGGACATCAAGGTAAAGACATACAAGGACTATCGCGAGTGCTGCGCTGATCCTGAGATTGATGCGATCACCATCGCTACGCCGAACCACAGCCACACCCTCATTGCGATGACGGGCATTGCCAACGGCAAGCATGTGTATGTGGAGAAGCCTGTCTGCCACAACATGTGGGAAGGCCGCAAGCTGGTGGAAGCTGCTGCGATTGCCGAGAAGAAGGGCCTGGTGGTGCAACACGGGATGCAGCGCCGCTCTGACCTGGGCTGGGCCGCTGCGGTGGATTATGTGAAGAGTGGCAAGATCGGCAAGACGACGTTGAGCCGTGGCATCAACTACAAGGCGCGCCAGAGCATCGGCAAGCTGGACGCCCCGATCGCCCCGCCTGCAACGGTGGACTACAAGCTCTGGTCAGCCCCACGCGCGGAGCTGCCTGTGCAGCGCACCAAGTTCCATTATGACTGGCACTGGCAGTGGCCATACGGCAACGGCGACATCGGCAACCAGGGGCCTCACCAGCTGGACGTGGCCCGCTGGGCCCTGGACAATCCGACCGTGCTGCCAAAGCGCGTGATGAGCTTCGGCGGCCGCTGGGGTTATGATGACGACGGTGAGACGGCGAACAACCAGATGGCGTTTTATGAATACGCCGAAGGCGCACCGCTCCTGTTCGACAACCGTGGCCTTCCCATGAAGGACATGAACTGGACGAAGGGCTTTGAGCCAGTTTACCGCATCAATGGCAAGACCTCCGCTCCGCGCATCGGCAACGTCATTCACTGCGAAAACGGTTTCGTGGCTGAAGCGAAGGCCTATGACAACGACGGCAAGAGCATCGAGAAGTTCGAAAACTTCCAGGACGGTCCTGACCACATGCTGAACTTCATCAACTCCTGCCGCGAAGGCAAGCTGATCAAGGATGTGCTGCACGTGTCACACGGGTACCATGCCGCCGCCCTGGCCCACATGGCCAATATTTCCTACCGCCTCGGCAAGCTGGTCTCCAATGACGAAGTCAAGGAACGCCTGAGCAACAGCAAGGCCGCTCTTGAAACCTTCGACCACTTTGTGCAGAACCTGGTGGACAACAAGATTGATCCGAAGGCAGAGCAGGCGCAGGCCGGTCCTTGGATCGAGTACGATCCGAAGAGCGAGAAGTTCATCGGTGAGTTCGCCGACGAAGCCAACAAGCTGGCCAAGGGTGACTACGAGAAAGAGTTTGAGCTGCCGAAGATCAGCTAAACGAGCGCGATAAAAATTGGAAGACGCGGAACCGGGAAACTGGTTCCGCGTTTTTTGTTAGGCGGTGGGGGGACAGGGCGCCGTTTTTTTAGACAGGATTAACAAGATTTTCAGAAGGGGAAGGGCGGATTGATGGACAGGCAGGGAGGAGGACAGAGGCCTAACAAACAATGTAATAGTGAGTTAAGCAGGAGACCCGAAGGGCATGGGCCTACTGACGGTATTTCAAGGGAACCGCGCCGATCCTGGCCCCGATGGGTGCGGTGCTGCGAAGGCAAAGATGCTCCTTGCCTCTCGGTGGCGCACTCCGGGACGCTTAGTTCTTCGAGGATTTTAATCAGGGGAGGAAGCTGCCGATGACGCGGGGGGGTGTGTCTTTTTTGAGGCTGAAGAGCTCGGGGCTGGCGGCGCGGGGGTCGGTACGGAAACGGGAGGCGAGGTCGGCGGTGAATTCGGCAAGGGCTTCGGGTTTGGCGGGAAAGATGTAGAGGGAATGGCGGTCGGGAATGGCCACCCAGATTTCAGGTCCGAAGAGCTTCTCAAAGAGGCCGGGAAGGGAAGGGGCGACAATGAGGGAGGCCATGAGAGGCGAGTCGCCACGATAGACGGCATATTGAACCTGGCCGTCGGGTCCTTTGATGAGGTCGGGTTTGAGGGTGGTCAGGCGTCTGTCAGCGGCTTTGCCGGCACGCTCGGTAAAGGTGGCGATGCTCAGGCCGAGCTTTTTGAATTCGGCCTCGGGGTAGGCCATGATGCCGGGAACTTCGGGCAGCTCTTTGGCGGGGGTAAAGACGGTGAGCTCGGCTCCTTCCGGTGAAAAGGAGAGAGGTTTGCTAAGGACCTTGGGTTCGGGAAGAATGAGCAGGATTTCCAGGCGGCGTTCAGGGGTCTGGGCGGGAAGGAAGGTGGAGAAAGCGAGGACGGCAAGAAGGAGAGATTTCATGGGATTGCCGGACGGGCATGAGGTTCCTCGAAAAGTGGCATGCCTTGAAGGAGAATGCGAGCATCAAAGGCCTTGCGCGGACGGGCAGGTGGGGCTTGATGCGGGGATGATCGCATTTCTCCGTGGCAAGCTCGCCGAAGCCCATCCTCACCAGGCCATTGTGGATGTGGGAGGGGTGGGATATGCGACGAACATTCCGCTGAGCACCTTTGATAAACTGCCCCAACCTGGTGGCGAGGTGAAGCTGCTGACGCATCATCATGTGACGGAGCGTGAGCATACGTTGTTTGGCTTTTTCACGCCTGATGAGCGGGACTTGTTCCGCCTGCTGATAGACCGGGTGTCCGGCATCGGGCCGAAAATGGCGCTGTCTGTACTGAGCGGGATGCCGGTGCCAGCGTTTAAGGATGCGGTGATCCGCAATGATACGGCGGCGCTGGCGCGGATCAAAGGAGTGGGGAAGAAGACGGCTGAGCGGATCGTGCTGGAGCTGAAGGACAAGGTGGGTGTGGTGGATGCATGGCAGGCGGCGGAGGTGGCGCGCGGGGCACATGATCCGAAGCAGGAGGCAGTGAGCGATGCGGTGCTGGGCCTCATCGCCCTGGGTTACAAGCAGAGCGAGGCGCAGAAGACGGTCACGGATCTGGTGAAGATGGCAACGGAACCTGTGCGGGCGGACAAGCTGATCCGGGATGCGCTGCGCTCGATGCAGTGAGCACGGCTCACCAACCAATGATGGGGCCGGGAATGATTTTGACACCGCCGGTGCCGAGGGGGTTGCCTTTGGTTTCCTCAATGGTTTCGACGACGTTGTCTTTGAGGTTGATGCTCATGCTGCCGGTTTCCATCTTGATGTAGGTGACGGTCTGGAAGGGTCTTCCGAATTGGTCAATGCTGGTGCTGTATTGCGGCACGCGCTCATAAATGACGTACTCCAGTGTTTCTTCACGGCCCGAGGCACTGAGTTTGCTGGACTTCCGGTTAGGCTTGCCAAGGCTTTCCTGCACCTCTTCCGCAGTCATGCCGAGGGCCACCTGTTTGGCTTCGATCAGGGCTTCGACGTCAGTTTGGCGCTGGTGGAGCTTGCGGAGATTGGGGACAAGCTGGGGATCCGGGGAGAGAAGATAAGTCATGGGGACCCAGCCCGTGACCTCGCCCTGGCGGGAACGGCCATGGACGCGATAGGCATTGTCTGAGAGAGCGACGAGCTTTACTAAAGTGCCGGCGGCCATGGAACCCAGGGGGCGGTCCAGGGTGGCGCGGGTATAAACTGGCGCTTCCTGGAGGATCTTGAGGGTGATGGGCTTGGTGATCAAGTGCTCGATGTCCATGGTACCCGGTTCAGGGGGCAGGGTGGACTTGCGCTTGGCGAGCTGTGCTGTGGCCTCAGGGGCGGGAAGAATGGCACCTAGTACCAGGAGGAGGAAGAGGACCCTTTTCATGACGGGAGAAAGACTACCTGACTCTGACGTTCTGAGGAAACGTTTTGTTCGACGCCCGGTTGCTTTGGCGTATCCCTTCATCATGGCTAACGGACCTCTTTCGACCAAACTTTTCGATCTCGCTAAACAATACATCCCCGGCGGAGTGAACTCGCCTGTGCGCGCCTTTCGCAATGTGGGGGGAGACCCTTTCTTCGTGAGGCGGGCCAAGGGCTGCAGGATCTGGGATGTGGACGGGCGGGAGATGATTGATTTTGTGGGCACCTGGGGTCCGGCGATTCTGGGGCATGCGCCGCGGGCGGTGATCGAGGCCATCCATACGGCGGCCAAGGATGGGGTCAGCTTTGGCATTCCGAATCCATATGAGGTGGACATGGCGCGGACGATTTGTGAATGGGTGCCGTCCATTGAAAAGGTGCGCTTGGTGAACAGTGGCACGGAGGCGACGATGTCTGCCATCCGTCTGGCGCGCGGTTTTACCGGACGGTCACGACTGGTGAAATTCGACGGCTGTTACCATGGCCACTCGGACAGCCTGCTGGTGGCGGCGGGGAGTGGTGCGCTGACGCACGGGCACCCGGACAGTGCCGGGGTGCCGGCGGCCTTTGCGGAGCTGACAAGCGTGCTGCCTTTTAATGATGAAGCGGCGCTGGAAGAACTTTTTGCTGCCAAGGGACATGAGATTGCGGCTTTGATCGTGGAGCCGTATCCGGCGAATGCGGGGCTGATTTTACCGCAGCCGGGGTTCCTGCAAAAGCTGCGGGACATCACAACGAAATATGGGACGGTGCTGATCTTTGATGAAGTGATGACAGGCTTTCGCGTGGCCAAAGGCGGGGTGCAGGAGCTGGAGGGCATTACGCCTGACCTGACCTGCCTGGGCAAGGTCATCGGCGGCGGGCTGCCGGTGGGAGCTTTCGGCGGGCGGGCGGACATCATGGACTATCTGGCTCCTCTGGGACCGGTGTATCAGGCGGGCACGCTGAGCGGAAATCCGCTGGCCATGGCCGCCGGCCTGGCGCAGTTGCGCGAGCTGGACCGGCAGCAGGGTTACCGGTATCTGGAGGAGATCGGCCAGGTGATGGAGGATGCGGTGCTGGATGTGCTGAAGCGCAAAGGGCGGGGCTATCGCTGGTACCGGAAGGGCAGCATGTTCTGCCTCTTTTTCACCGAACAAGAAGTGCGTAATTTGCAGGATGCGAAGACCTCGGACCTGGCCTCCTTCCGCAAGTTTTTCCATCACTGCCTGGACAACGGCGTGTACTTTGCCCCAAGCCAGTTTGAGACGGGCTTCATCAGCATGGCCCACTCCAAGGATGACATGGACCGCACGGCGGAAGTGGCGGCGGCGGCGCTGGGGGCGTTGTAGAAAAGGGGTTTCAAAACACGCTGCGGTCAGTTATATTGCTGTTATGTCAGTCAAGGAGTCCATCATCCAAAACCTGTATGGCCTGTCCGAAAAGGATCTGGAGCAAGTGGCCGATTTTGTGAACCGGCTGAACCAGGATGCAGATGATGATTTCGAAGTGAAATCTGCGGATCCGCAAAGGGAGGCGCTGGAGGATATTCTGGAGGCGAGGGACAAAGGGCCGTTTATTCCAGTCCCCGACAATTTGACGGAAATCGTCATGGAAAAGGTCAGGCAACGCTTAAGTGCTCAAGGACATCATGCCTGAGCCTGTCAAAGATATTCATCCAGAGGTCATCTCCCTGGATTTAGTGGATATCGCTTCGGGCATTGCCATGGACAATCCCGTAGCAGCCAAGGCAGTCGTGGACAGCATCAAAGAAATGTTTGGCGAACTCGCTTCGCAGCCTTCTATGGGCACCCTGTATCACCCGGGGAGGAAGGTGCTGAAAGGCATTCGCATGATTCCCGCATCGCCGTATCGGAACTATCTGATCTTTTATCGGCCACTGCCGGAGGATGCGGGGGTGCGCATTCTGTATGTGTTGCATGGGGCAAGGGACCTTGCCCAATATATGCAGGACTCGGGCAGGCAGTAATTGCCAGTGGCATTTGAGGCGGGGGCTTTTATGGTTGGGGGCCATGTCTGAATCTGAACCCCGTTATGCTGTTGCCCAGTTGGATGAGCTGCCACCGATCCCCTGTCCTTGCGGGCAGGCGCGGCGGGCTTTTAAGGAGCCGTGGAATACGCTGGCGACGGTGCACCTGACGGACATCCATGCGGATGCGAAGCTGCACTATCACAAGAAAATGACGGAGATCTACATCGTCCTGGAGGGCGAGGGGTATCTGGAGCTGGACGGGGAAAGAATTCCGCTGAAGCCGATGACGTCGGTGATGATCCGGCCGGGGTGTGTCCACCGGGCGGTGGGGAACCTGCGCATCATCAATGTGCCGATGCCGCCGTTTGATCCGGCGGATGAGTTTGAGGTGGAAGGGTAAAAAAATGACGAATGACGAAATGACGAATCATCCCGTGAAGCGGGAACGATGAAGCCTCAAGCTTGGAGGATGCCAGGGACGAATTACCGGCGCATGCCCTGAACGCGGGATTGCATTTCTTCGAGGACGGGGGCGAGCTCCATTTTGACTTTGGTTGGGGCTTCGCGGAGGAAGAGGATGGGGTCTTCGGCGATCATGAATTCCATGAACTCGCGGTCCTGGTCGGAGAGGCGGTCGCCTTCGGCGGAGGTGCCCCGGAGGTTCTTGAGGTCGTTGCGGATGCGGCCAACGAGGCGTTTGCGCTCTTCTTCGGGAATGAGTTTGAGGCCTTTGCTGATGCTCTCGAAATAGGGCTCGACGGTGCGGTTGACGTATTCTTTTTGCTCCTCTTCGATGAGGCTGGCAAAGAAGCGGTCAATGGATTCCTGGGCGTCTTCGCGCAGGCGGCGGCGCTGCTGGGTGTCCAGGCGGTTGAGGTTGGTGATGACCTGGTTGAGGTAAAGACGGCGGGATTCGGGGCTGCCTTCGGGGCCTTTTAACCACGGGGCTTGTTCGACAAGGACAATGACTTTTTCCGGCCAGGAGACGAGGTGATCCGTCTGATGCATGATGACGGCGACGGCGCTCCAGATGAGGGCGAGGAGCACGGCGGCAGTGAGCCAGATGCGGCGCGGTTTCATGACTTGGGACGGAAGCGCTTGGACAGGATGCCGATGAATTCGCCAGCCTCAGGAACGCGCAGGAGCTGGGTGACGAGGAAGTAAACAAAGGCTGCGGTGCCGATGGTGAGGCTGAGCAGGGTGAACTGGGTGATGAAGCGCATTTCGGCCCAGTCTGCCAGGACGGTCATGCGGGCTGCGATGCAGACGCCAGCCATGAAAAGGGTGCCAGTGATGAGCTTGGCCAGGGTGATGCTGAGGGTGCGGGTCTCCAGGCCATGGGCGAACTTGCGCATGCAGAGGTAAAGGGTGGTGAAATTGGCCGCGAGACCGATGGCGGTGGCCCAGGCGAGAGAGGTGTGGTCCCAGCCGAGAATGAAGATGGAGGTGTAGTTGAGGACCAGATTGAGGGCGATGACGCCGAGGCTGATCATCATGGGGATGAAACGTTTATCTATCGTATAGAAGGCGGGCTGGAGGACCTTGATGGCGGAATAAAAGACGAGGCCAAAAGCATAGGCCTGCAAGGGGCCGGCGGTCATCGCCACATCATAAGCGGTGAATTTACCATGCTCAAAGAGGATGGAGATGATGGGCTGGGCGAGGAGGGAAAGGCCAACAGCGCAGGGCAGGGTAAGGAAGAGGACGAGGCGCAGGCCTTTGGCCAGGGCGGTGCGGAAGGCGGGGGACATTCCCTCCGTGGCCAGGCGGGAGAGCATGGGCAGCGTGACGGTGGCAACGGCAACGCCGAAGAGGCCGAGGGGGAGCTGCTGGAGGCGCTGGGCATTGGCCAGCCAGGCCAGTGAGGACTCGGCACCGGGGGTGTAGGAGGCGAAGATGGAATTCAGCAGGACGGAGATCTGGGTGCCGCTGGCGGCCAACATGGAGGGCCACATGAGGCGAAGTACATCGCGCACACCGCTGTCCTTCCAGCCGAAGTCGAGACCGAAGCGAAAACCGACGCGGTAAAGAGAAGGAAGCTGGACGAGGAGCTGGAGCACACCGCCAATAAGCGTGCCGATGGCAAATCCGGTGAGGCCTTTTTCCGTGATCTCTCCAGCGCGGAAGCCGGGATCCAGGATCCAGGCCAGGGCGACGCCACCGACGATGCAGCCGAGGTTAAAGAAGGCGGAGGCGACGGCGGGGATGAAGAAGATCCGTTTTGAATTGAGCATCCCCATGACCAGGGCGGTCACGGAAACGATGGCGATGAAGGGATACATGATCTGGGCCAGCCAGGTGCCCAGGACTTTGGCCTCCTCCGTAAGGCCGGGGGTGAGAATGCGGAAGAGAAAGGGGGCTAATACGACGCCGGCCACGGCCACCATGCTCATGAAACAGGCGGCAAGGGAGAGCATCTTGCGGCCGAGAACCCAGGCGGCTTCATCGCCCTCGCTCTTCATTTTTTTGGAAAAGGTGGTGACGAAGGCGGTGGAGAGGGCGCCCTCGGCAAAGAGGTCCCGCAGCATGTTGGGCGTGCGGAAGGCGGCGGTGAAGATGCCGGCGAAGGCGGAGCCAAAGAGGCCGTTGAGTAGCTGGTCGCGCACAAGCCCCAGCACGCGGCTGCAGAGGATGGCGATGGATACGACGCTGGTGCTGCGGGCCTGAGGGCCGGTGTCCTTTTTCTCTTCAGTCATGATGCAAAAGCGGCGGCACCTTTCGCAGGTGCCGCCGCTCTGGCAAATGACAAAGCTGGAATTACAAAATCACGGATTGGTGAGGTTGGGTGCCCAGTTGGCTTTTTCGCGGATCTCCGGGGCCACGCCACTGGCGGGGAAGGTGGTTTTGGCGATGTCCTTCACTTGGGCGGAAAGGCTGGCTACGGTCTCTGCGTGCTCGGGTTTGTCGGCGAGGTTGGTCAGCTCTTTGGGGTCGGTGTCGTGATCATAAAGTTCACGGCCTTCTTTGCCTTCGTTCCACTCGGTGTAGCGCCAGCGCGGGGTGCGGAGGGAATAACCAAAGATGCGTTTGCCCATGGCACCTTTGGCCGGGCTGACGCCGGCTTTCTTGACACCACCGCGCATGACCTGGCTGATGACCCAGCCGCGGCCTTCCGCTTTGGGATCTTTCAGCATGGGGACGAGGCTCTGACCTTGAAGGTTATCAGGCGCTTTGACGCCGCACAGTTCGGTGAGGGTGGGGTAGAGGTCAATGAGACCGGAGGGAGCTTTGGTGACGCCGCCTTTGGTCACGCCTGGGCCGGCGATGATGAGGGGCACGCGGGCGCTTTCTTCAAAGAGGCTCTGTTTCTGCCACAGGCCGTGCTCGCCCATGTGGTAGCCGTGGTCGCTGGTGAAGACGACGATGGTATTCTCTGCAAGGCCGAGGCGGTCCAGGGCATCGAGAACGATGCCGGCCTGGGCATCCATGAAGCTGATGCTGGCATAATAAGCTTGGATGCATTGGCGGCGGAGGTCGTCGGTCAGGTTGTCCTGCTCTTTTTTATAACTGCCGAGACCGTGGGCGGGGATGTCCTTCTGGTCTTCCTCCCAGCCCTGGACGACGGGCATCTGGTCCTTGGGGTAGCCTTCAAACCAGGCTTTGGGCGAGATGTAAGGCGTGTGCGGGCGGAAGAAACCGAGGGCGAGGAAGAAGGGGCGGGATTTGTCCTTGGCACAGCGCTCCAGCACCCATTCGGCCTCGCGGGCCATCATGCCGTCGGTGTGCTTTTCTTCGGGATGTGCGGAGGCATGCCAGCTGAGGGTGCCGCCGTAACTGCCGGGGATGAGACTGAAGGTTTCATCCTGGTCCTCCATGCGGTCCACCCCGGTAGGATTGATCTCCATTTCCCAGGAGCCGGGATCGTCGTGGCCGTTGGTGCCGATGGAGAGGGGGACGTTGTAGTGGTAAAGCTTGCCGATGCGGGCTGCGAAGTAGCCGTTCAGCCTGAAGGCTTGGGAAAGGCTGTGATGACTGGGGATGGTTTGGCGAAAAATGAGGGAGTTTTGATAAATGCCGGTGCTGTTGGGATACAGGCCGGTGAGCATGGAATTGCGGCTGGGACCGCAGAGGGGGAACTGGCAGGCGGCGTTTTCAAAACGCACGCCTCGTGCGGCCAGCTTGTCCAGATTCGGCGTCTTGACCAGGGGATGGCCGTAGCAGCCGAGGCTGGCATTGAGGTCATCGGAGATGATGAAGAGGACGTTCGGGCGGCTGCTGTCTGCCGCCATCAAGGCGCAGGGGGCGAGCAGGCCGAGAAAGACGGCATGGAGGAGGGGACGCAGGGACATCATAGGTTGAAGGGATGAAACCAGCGCTGAAACGATGTGCGATGGGGCTTTCTGTCCCTTGTTTTCCTGAGAGGAAGGGCAGCGGGTTGAGCCGCGTTTATTCTCCGGCCGACAGGGTCCGGTAGCGGAGGGCTTCCGCCTGGGCACCGGGGTCCTTTCTTTTGGCCAGACTGCTGACGTATTCGCCGAAGAGCTCATCCTCCTGAGGGGAGAGGGCACGGCTGTTGGGATCGCTCAGCAGCCAATGCGCCCAACGGATGGCGGTGGGGTGGTCCTGGAGCTTGGTTTTAGGAATTTGGGAGAGGGCACTGCGCACCTCGGCGAGACTAAGGGTCTGGGATTTACCGTCTTCCGAAAGCCGCCGGTGGGCGAGCGCCTCGGCGAGGTCCAAAAACCAAGGTGGAAGAATCGAGGGGATTTCCGGCATGGGGAGAGAAAACCAGCCCTGGTCCTCCATGCGATAGATCATCGTTTTTCCGTCGGCGCTGACATGGATCTCGGTGAGGCCGCTGCCCTGGCCAAGCCTGGGGGTGAGGCAATCCCCCGTTTGAGCATCCCAGACGCGGATCTCCCCGGCGTCGGTGACGGTGACGAGGTGGCAGGCGTCAGGACTGAGGGCCAGGGAGCTGACGAAGGCCTCATGACGGATGGAGATACCGGTGGGCCTGCCGGAGCTGACATTCCAGAGGCGCACCTCCTGGTCGCGGCCAGAGGTAACGGCGAGTTTGCCGTCATCGGAAATGGTGACGGCACCGACAGCGGGGGGATGAACAAAAGCGGGGCCGAGGGGTTGGAAACCGGCCTTCAGGTCATAGACGGAGACTTTGCCTTCAGGATCCGCCGTGGCCAGGAGGCTGCCTGCGCGGTTCCAGCCTTTTATTTGGGCGCTATGGATGTTTGCCGGGGCGTCCTCAGGTACGGTGGGCAGTTCGAGGAAGGACTCTTGAGAACCGGCCAGGTAGCGCCGCGTGGTCATGCGCTGGTGGGTGCTCCAGACTTGAACAGAAGGATCATTGCGCGGGGCGACAATGAGCATTGAGCCGTCAGGAGTGACACTGACCTCCGCGATGCTGTGACGCAGGCGGTGCTGGACACGCTCACCAGTAAGGGTGTTCCAAACCTGCATCTCGCCATGGCGGGAGACGCTGGTGACCAGCCCTTGCTCAAGAGCCTGGGCGGCGGTGAGAATTTCTCCATCCAGGGCCTGGGCCGGAATGCGGGGCTGACCTTTGGTGAGATCCCAGGCGTGCAGATAGCCGCGGCCATCCCCCACCATGAGGGTGGTGGCGTTGGCATTCATGCTCATGCAGATGACGGCGGAGGGATGGCCGAGAGGGGTCAGAAGCTCGGTCTCTGTGCGGAAGTTTCCCACATGAACGGTGCCGGAGTAGAGACCGACGGCGATCATTTCACGCTCCCGGTGCAGGGCGAGAGAGGAGATGCCATCACGCGTTTCAAATGCCTCTCCGACGGGCTTGGCGGTGCTGAGATCCCAGACCAGGGCGCGGCCTTTGGTCTCCTGGCTTTCCACGGACTGGCCCGTGGCGACGAGGGTGCCAAAGTAATCCAGCTCAATCAAATTAACAGGCAGCTCCGCATCTTTCAGCACCAGTGCCGGGCGTTCCAGGCGCCCTGTGTCCCAGACGTGGACGGTGCCATTTTCTCCACCCACCGCCAGGGTATGACCATCTCCGGACAAAGCCATGCTAAGGACCGGCTGAGGCAGCTTGGGACTGAGAGGCTGGCGCTTTCCGTCGGTGAGAGACCAGAGCTCCACCTGGCCGTTATCCATGGCCAGGATGGCATGCTGACCGTCACGTGTGATGCGCAGGCAAGTGGCGATGACGCCTTTAGGCAAGGGATGGTCGGTGCGCTGATGGGTGGTTGTGTCCCAGATACTGAGAACCGTGCGGCGGGCTCTTTGCTTGCCTGGGGACTCCACTGTGGAGACTGCCACGGCCCGCCCTGCCTGCTGGCTGAGGGCGACAAGATGTGCCTCTTTGCTGCCGCTGGGGAGAAGCAGTTCCGGAGTGGTGGGATGCAGAAGATGGGAGTGCTGCAGCAGGCTCAGGAGGTTGGTCGCGGCCAGGGTATTCCCCGGGTCGGTGCGCAGGGAACGGGTCAGCCAGGCGACGGATTCGGTATAGTCCCGCCTTTCGGTGAACTGCCGGGCCATCACCTCGTCCGAGCGGGAGTATTCTTTTTTGAGGTTGGCCCCGGCCTCCTCCGCAGCTTTGCGGTTTTTTTCAGCTTCGAAATATAAAGCAGTGCTGGTGATGCCGCCCGAGAGAACAGCCAGGGCGATGGCGACGCTGGCGGCTACGCCGACCTGATGCCTGCGGACGAATTTTTTAATGACGTAGGAGCGGCTGGGCGGACAGGCGCGGACCGGCTCGTGATGGAGGTATCGGCGCAGGTCATTGGCCAGTTCATCCGTGCTGCCGTATCGGCGGGCGGGATCGCGCTCCAGAGCTTTGAGGACGATCCAGTCCAGGTCACCTTTGAGCGAAGGCTCGCGGGAGCTGGGTTTGGGCGGGTCGCGCTCCACCTGGTCGCGGAGGATCTGGTGGAGGGGTTTTTGAGCCACGTCCATGGGAGTGACGAGGGCCTTGCCCGTCAGTAGCTCCATGAGGATGGAGCCGAGGGCATAGACATCCGAGCGGGTGTCCACATGGGAGCTGCCGTGCTCGATCTGTTCCGGGCTGATGTAGCCGGGCGTGCCGACGAGCTGGTCCATGCCGGTAGCCAGGGTCTGGCTGGCATCCTTTTGTTCCAGCACTTTGGCGATGCCGAAGTCAATGACCTTCGGAATGGGCTGACCGTTTTCTTCCATCACCATGACGTTGGAAGGCTTCAGGTCACGATGGATGATGCCCTTTTGGTGGGCGTGGTTGACGGCCTGGCAGACGGGAATGAAAAGCTCCAGGCGCTGGTTGAGCGTCAGTTCTTTTTTGCTGCAATAGGTGGTGATGGACCGCCCGCGTACCAGCTCCATGACGAAATAGGACTGGCCGCGCTCCGTCTCCCCAGCATCCAGCACGCGGGAGATGTTGGGGTGCTCCATGAGGGCAAGGGACTGGCGCTCCGTCTCAAAACGGGCGATGACCTGCTGGCTGTCCATGCCGGCCTTGAGGATCTTGACAGCGACCAGCCGTTGGATGGGATAGACCTGCTCCGCTTTGAACACGAGTCCGAAGCCGCCTTCGCCTAGCTTTTCCAAAAGGCGGAATTTGCCGTCCAGCCAGCCGTCGTTGTCTTTCAGCAGATCGGCTGAGCGTACACCGCTGCCCCGGGTGCGGGCCATGGCAGAGCGGGTCATGCTGCTGCGCAAGTTGTTTTCCATTTCCGTGATCACCGTTGGCACGTCATTGCCGTGCTCGGGGCTGTCAGGATTGGATGGGGGCGGAGGAGTCACGGCAGGGGGAACTGTTCTTCAATGGCACAGCCTCCCGTGCAATTGAAGTGACATTCATATCACCTGCATTGTCCTTTATCCTCTGCGCGGGATCAAGGGCAGAACGATGGCGGAAGGATGTTCGGCATCATGATGAATGGTATTGATGGCTGTTTCCACACGCCGGTTGTCGTTGAGCGGCTCTCCTGTGTTGGGATTGACGTCAAAGCGGGGAAAGTTGCTGCTGCTGATGTCAATGCGGATGCGATGGCCTTTTTTGAAGACGTTGCTGGTGGGGTAAAGGCGGATGGTGACGGGATAGACCTCGCCGGGAGTCATGAGCTTTTCCTTTTTCAGCGAATCGCGGAAGCGGGCGCGCAGGATGCCGTCGGTCACATTAAGATCGAAGCCGCCGGGCCAGTCGGCACTCGCGGGATAGACGTCCACCAGCTTGGCGGTAAAGTCGGTATCCACAGCGGAAGAGGAGATCCACATTTTGACTTCCACTTCGCCGGTGACTTCGAGGTCTTCGGCCAGGGGCTCCGTCTGGAAGACGACGATGTCATTCCGGCTGGAGAGGGGCAGAGGTTTCTGCCAGTTCCACACATGCTCGCCGCCGCGCTGGTCCCAAGCGCCCTGGAGGAGGATGTCATTGCCACTGGAGATGCTGCCGCCGATGGTGGGAACGGGATCTTTGGGATCAAAGGTGTAGCTGGTGCTGGCCTCTTTGAGCACGGGCTTAGTCGTCGTGGCCACGCCTTGAGGAGCAAAGTAATACGGGGTCAGCTTCGTGCGTGCCAGGGGCCATTCTTTTTCATCACGCCATTCGCCGCCGTGGTTGAGCAGGCCTTTTTCGGTTTTGCTGCCGTCGCCTGTGCCCATCACGAAAAGGCGTACCTTGGTGGCAAAAGGGGCAGCTTTGCCGACGCTGTTGTCCAGGCCCTTCAGCCAGTGGTCATACCATTCTTTGCGCCACGCCAGTTCATCAGGAATGGCGGCCTCGCTGCCGAAGTCCACCTGGCCATGGCTGCTATTGGCCTGGGCTCCGTGGATCCAGGGGCCCATGATCATGTAAACCGGGCTTTTGAGGACCTTGGTGAGTGCGGTGAAATTGGCGGTGGTATTGCCTGCCCAGGAATCATACCAGCCGCCGACAAGGTAAACGGGAATGTCCTTGTAGCTGCTGGCCTGCTCCAGGATGTTGTTCTGCGCCCAGAACTCATCATTGGCCCCGTGGCGCATCGCATCAATGAGCCAGCTTTCATACTCCGGTGCATGCTTCAGCGGAGTCATGTCGGGGCGGAGGGGGAGGTGCTTCAGGTATTCATGGCGGTTGTCCACCATCTCCTTGAGCATGGCCGCAGTGGCGGGATCTTGGGAAGCGACGCTGCCCTTGGCTGAATTTAGCATGATCCAGTTCCAGAAGCGCATTTCAAAAGCGCCGGCGTTGCGCATGGACTGGACACCGCCATTGGAGACCGCATCCACGGGGATAACGGTAGTGAGTTCAGGTGCGCCTTCGAGGGCCATGGCGTGCTGCGTGCCGCCGACGTAGGAGGTGCCAATCATGCCGATCTTGCCATCACTCCAGGGCTGCTGGCCGATCCATTTGGCGCAGTCCACACCGTCCTTGCCATCATCCGTCATCCAGTGCCACACGCCTTCACTGGCATAGCGGCCCCGGCAGTCCTGGGCTACGAAGACATAACCATGGGCAGCGTAATACATGCCGAGCTTTTTGGAGCCGTCCTTGTTATAAGGCAGGCGTGTGAGCACCACTGGATAGCGGCCAGGTTTTTCCACACCGTTTTCAGCGGGCAGATAGAGATCCGTGGCCAGCTTCACGCCATCCCGCATTGCGACCATGACATTGGTTTTGACCACAATGTCCTGGGCCACCAGCAGGGAGGAGCTGACAAGACAAAGCAGAAACAGCAGGCAGGGCAGGGGAGAGCGGTGTGACATGACAGCAGACTACGGTGCTGATGCGGGTACTTTTATGCAGAAAGCAGCCGTCGGATGGAAAGTATCAAAGGCGGTCACATGTTAGCCTTCTCCATGAGATGCTTTCTTTCTTTGGGACTCTGCCTTGCGATGACTGCGGTTTTGTCAGCGGCACCGGACATCCTTTTCATTGTTACGGACGATCAGAACCCGGAGACGATTCACGCGCTGGGCAATGAGCGCATCCGCACGCCTAACCTGGACCGCCTGGCGGCGGGTGGCACGGCTTTTACCCGGGCGTATGCGGGCTATCCGATCTGCCACGTCAGCCGGGCGGAGATCCTGACGGGCTGTACGCCATTCCGGGCATATATGAACTATCCAGCAGGGCCTATAGACCCAGCTTTAAAAACGATGGCGCAGACGTTTCAGGAGGCAGGTTATCTGACCTGGTACAGCGGCAAGTGGCACAATGACGGCCATCCGAAGCAGCGGGGCTATACCGGTACTCGGGGACTTTATAGCAGCGGCGGAGTGAAGGGTGAAAAGGGACCGGCGATGAATGAGCGTGGCCAGGCCATCACCGGTTATACAGGCTGGACCTTTAAATCGGATGATGACGGCAAGGCGGAGCCGGAGAAGGGCATCGGCCTGCAGGCGGACAACAGCGTGCATGTGGCCAACGGAGCCATCCGGGCCATTGCGGACACCCCGGCTGACAAGCGGTTCCTGCTGCATGTGAACTTCGCCTTTCCTCATGATCCGCGCCAGTGGCCGGCAGATGAAACCCAGCGTTATGATCCCGCCCACATGAAGCTGCCGGAAAACTTCGCACCGGTGCATCCCTTTGATCATGGCAATCTCCATGGCCGTGATGAAACGCTGCTGCCGATCCCCCGTGAGGAGGCGGCCGTGCTCACCGAGCTGGCCATTTATTATGCGATGATCAGCGATGTGGATAACCAGATCGGTCGCATCCTGGAGGCTCTGGAAAAAGCGGGCCGTAAGGACACGATCATCGTCTTCATCAGTGACCAGGGTCTGGCCATGGGCAGCCACGGACTGTTGGGGAAACAGAACCAGTATGAGCACAGCATCCGTTCACCTCTGATCATCGCCGGTTCTGAGTTGCCAAAGGCAAAACGCACCCAGGCGCTGGTGCATCTGCGGGACCTTTATCCCACCTTCTGCGAGCTGGCAGGCATCGCTATTCCCGGCAGCGTTCAGGGCCGGAGCCTGCTGCCTCTGCTTCAGGGGAAAACGGAGCGCGTTCATGACTTCGTCACCGGCACTTTCACGGACACCCAGCGCATGATTTGTGATGAGCGCTGGAAGTTCATTCGGTATCCTCAGTTAGGCCGTGAGCAGCTCTTCGACCTGGAATCCGATCCCCATGAAATGAAGGACCTCAGTGCCGATCCGGCGCATGACGAAAAGAAAGCGGGCATGAAACAAAAGCTGCAAGCCTGGTTGAAGGAGCAGGGTGATCCGTTAGGCCAGACTGGCTGGTAACGGACCTGCAGAATCACGTTGCCGCGAGAAGCTGGCGGATGCCGGCGCTCATGAGGTCATCCATGGCGGGGGCGCAGTTGGCGACGGAGACTTCGTATCCGCCTTCAGGGAAGGCTTCTTTGACTGGAATATACCAGGCCCCGCCGTCACCATAGGCAGCCGTCGCGACGAAGCGCTCTGGCTGCATCTGCTGGGCGCGGAGCTGGTATTCCAAAAAGGATTCCGCAGGCAGATGCAGCATGGAGACATCGTTTACATGCAGGGCACTGAGGATGATGGGCGTGCCTTTGGCGATGCGCTCCATCCAGGCCAGGCGCATGGCCGGACGCAGGCGGTTGGCGGGACGGTTATTGGGGTTGGCCAGGGCTGCCTGTTCAGACTCTTGGGTAAAGGCCGGGTTGACCTCCGGCAGCACGTCTTGGGTCTGCCAGGAGACTTTGGAGATAGGCCGTGGAGTGAGCTGTTTTTCAGCGGCAATAATGCCTTCGTAAATCCGCTGCGTGAGCTGCACGCGGGCCTCCGGGCTGCCATCGTTGTACTTGCCTGCGGCGATGTTTCCTGCCGCCCCTGTAAAGTAAATGTGAGTGCAGCCAGGTTCTTCCTTTTGGCGCTGTTTGCGTGCCAGGCCCACGAAGTCACTGCTGACGTGGCCTTGGCCATAGTGGCTCATGGGATGCGTGGCGTAGTAGTGGCAGGCCAGCACCTTTTCGTCGCCGTCATAAAAGGCCACGGTCTTGAGCATCGGATCAATGAGCCCTTCTGGCAGGGCCACCAGCTCCGCATCCTTGCTAGAGCTGCCACGCATTTTCAGCACCTTGCCATCGGCACCCTTGGACACACGGCGGTTGGACGCCACCTTTTCCACCCGGCCTTCACCATGGGCGATGTGGGTGAGCGGGCGGGCTTTGAGCAAGGCGGCTTTAATCGCTTCCTCGCCGCGTTTCAGGCAGTCGTTGAAGAAAGGCAGCTGCACCAGCGTGAGCCCGGCGTTTTGCTCCGCGGCCAGTTCCTCCCCGCGCAGGCAGACAAAGGGCGCATCATGCTGATGCACGCACTGCACGGCCACACGGTCCGGCGTGGTGCCGGCGGCCTCGGCCAGGGCGCTGCGCCAGGCCAGGTGCGCCTCGTTGAGAATGCCTGTCCAGTCCACCGCACAGACGACGACCGGTTTGCCTGCGCCTAACAAAATGTATCCAATCGCCTCTAGCCCGTCTTCACAGTCCACCACAGGTGTTATCCAGCCGCCGCAAAGCGGGTGGCCAACCGGTGGCGTGACATCAAATCGAAATGGCGCGATTCGCAGCCCGGAAGCTTCCGCAGCCGGTAGTGTATGCGGAATAAGACTGGCGGCGAGGCTGCCCTGGAGCAGGCGGCGGCGGGTGATGGCTTGCATAGTTGGAAAAGGAAAACAGATCAGGCCAGGATGGCGCGGGGCACGCGTCCATGGACATCGGTGAGCCGGTAGTCGCGGCCTGCATAACGGTAGGTCAGGCGCTCGTGGTCCACGCCCAGCAGGTGCAGGATCGTCGCGTGGATGTCGTGGATGTGCATTCGCTTGTGCGCTGCCCGGAACCCGAAGTCATCGCTCTCGCCATAGCTCATGCCGCCTTTGACACCGCCACCAGCCATCCACATGAGAAATCCATGCGGGTTGTGGTCACGGCCATTGCCGTTTTCACTCACCGGTGTGCGGCCGAATTCTCCGCCCCACACAACCAGAGTGTCCTCCAGCATGCCGCGCTGTTTGAGATCGCCGAGCAGAGCGGCGATGGGCCGGTCAATGTCAGCGGCCAGCCTGCGGGTCGAGGTGTCGTGATTCGAATGGGTGTCCCAGGGCTGGCCGTTGCCATAATATACCTGGACGAAACGGACGCCGCGCTCCACCAGCCGCCGCGCCATCAGGCAGCCATTGGAGAAATGGCTGGTACCATAAAGCTCGCGCACAGGTTGAGGCTCCAGGTTCAGGTCAAAGGCATCCGTCGCGGCCGACTGCATTCTAAAGGCGGTCTCCATGGACTGGATGCGGCCGTTGAGTGAGGCGTCCGCACCGCCGCGCGCGGCCAGGTGGCTTTGATTCAGCTCTTGAATAAGATCCAGTTGCCGGCGCTGCTGTGAGCGCGGCAGGCGCTTGTTGGTCAGCCAGGGAATCATCTGCCCGGGTTCCAGTTGACTGTGGTTGATGTAAACCCCCTGATGCTGCGCTGGCAGGAAGGCACTGCTCCAAAGGATGGAAAAACGCACCGGGCGGCCCGGACAGAGCACCACATAAGAGGGCAGGTTCTGGTTCTCATTGCCCAGGCCGTAGCTCATCCAGGAGCCCATGCTCGGCACGCGCTCCGTCATGGTGCCGTTGTTCATCAGCAGCAGGGCCGGGCCGTGATTGGGGTTGTCCGTGTGGCAGGAGCGCAGCACACAGAGGTCGTCGGCGTAGGCAGCCAGTTTGGGCAGCAGCTCACTCACCGGCAGGCCGCTCTGTCCATGTTGCTTGTAGGCATAGGGGGAGGCCATCAGGCCACCGGTCTGGCGCTCGGTGCGCAGGTCCGCACCGGCAGGACGCTGGCCGTTGAATTTCGTCAGAGCGGGTTTCGGATCCAGGAAATCAGGCCCGAATGGCCCGCCGTTCATGAACAGGTGGATAACGCGTTTGGCCTTTGGTGGAAAATGAACTGCCCCGGGATCCTGCGCCGCGTTGATGGTTGAGGCCAGGCCAAGCATCCCCAGTCCGCCGCCCATGCGGGCCAGTGCATCACGTCGTGAAAACAGGGAGGAGTCTGTCATAATGTTTTTATAAGCGATGCGATATGATGAATAAGATCTAGAGCGGAAGCGGTCACCAAAGCAGCTTGCCGCCATCGAGGACCAGGACGCTGCCGGTCATGAAACGGCTGGCATCACTGGCCAGATAGACGGCCAGACCGCCGATCTCATCAGGCCGGCCCCATCGGCCCATGGGGATGGCCGAGGCAATCTCCTGTTCAAACTCAGGGCGCTTGCTCACCCAGCGCTCGTTGGCCTCCGTCATGAACGGGCCCGGGGCAATGCAGTTGACTGTCACCCCCTGCGCCGCCCAGTCGGCGGCCAGCGCCTTGCTGAACATGGTGAGAGCTGCCTTGGCGGTTTCGTAAGACCGGCCGCGCATGGCTTTGCCCGGCCAGAAGGCATGGATGGAGGTGATGTTGATGACGCGCCCCCAGCCGCGTGGCAGCATGGCCCCGCCGAGCTGCTTAGTGCAGACAAAGGCCTGGTTTAAATTGAGGTCCAGCAGCCGCTGCCAGTCAGCCAGAGGCAGATCCTCCGTTGGCGTATTGATGCGGCGGCCACCGACATTGTTCACCAGGATGTCGATCACCGGGAAGCGCCGCAAGGCTTCTGCGCAAAAGCTCTCCGCCTCCTCGGGGGTGGAAAGGTCCGCTTGCAGCCCCTCGGCGCTCAGTCCCTCCGCGCGCAACTCGGCCACGGCTGCTTCCAGCCGTGCAGCGTCACTGCCGCAGATGATGACCTCCGCACCGGCTTCGGCCAGCGCCCGCGCCATGGCCAGTCCAAGCCCGCGCGTGCCACCCGTGATGAGCGCCCGCCGTTGGTGGAGTCGGAACTGGTCGAGAACACTCATGAGGGCAGGTCTTCAGTCCACAAACTGCATCTCATTTCCCGCCAGAAGTGCCTGGGCATACTGGGACCAGACGGCAGGGTCGGTTTCGCGACCTTGGAAAAAACGCAGGGCAGCAGCCTTTTCGAGGCGGTTCGGGCTGCGCTGATAAAGTCGTGTATAAACCTGGCCAATGCGGGCTTCCAGGTTAGCGGCATTGCTGTTGAGCAGCACACCGCCAAGCACATCCGCCTGCTCCAGCATGAAGGGTGAGTTTAAAGCAAATAGGCCTTGCAGCGGCGTGATGGTCTCCACGCGCCACGGGCTGTGGGAGCCGGGATCAGGTACGTCGTGGATGCGCAGCATCGGGTGCATGTCCTGACGGTCGGAAGCGCCGTATAGGGAGCGGCGGCCATTGTCTGGGGCGCTGATGTCCAGCGCCGGGCCGCCGAGGCTGAGATCCAGCCGGCCCGAGGCGCTCAGTATCGCATCCCGCCAGGATTCCCAGTCGAGCCGGCGGCGGGGCATGCGGCTAAAGAATTTGTTCTCCGGATCGCGCTGCTCGCTTTCTGGGGCAAGGGATGACTGCTGCCAGGTGGCCGAGCTGAGGATCTCGCGATGCAGCCATTTAAACGACCATCCGCGCTCGATGAAACGCGCGGAGAGATCATCCAGAAGCTCAGGGTGCGAAGGAGCTTCACCGAGATTGCCAAACTCGCTCGGGGTGTCCACCAGGCCACGGCCAAAATGGTGTTTCCAAACCCGGTTGACGATGACCCGCGCTGTCAGGGGAGCGGCGTCTTCGATCAATGCCTGCGCCAGCTCCAGCCTGCCGCTGCCTTGGGTGAAAAGGCGCGGGCTGCCCGTTTTGGAAGGGAAGGCGGAAAGAAAGCGCCGTGGCACCACCTGGCCGACATCGTTCGGATTGCCCCGTTTGTGCAGTTCAAGATCCCGGGCCATGCCGGTTTTGTAATCCAGCTTCGTGCCTTTTTTGTTGTCCGCTTCCACCACATATAAGGCGGCTTCTTCGACGGCATTGGCCATGGGGACGTTATAGTGTGGAGTGCGCCCCTGAATGGCCGTGATCTCCTTTTGCCGTTCGGCAATCTGTGCCGCCAGGTCCTTCTGTTTCTTTTTCTTGAGGTCCGTGATCTCCTTTTCCAGCGCGGCCACCTTTTCCCTGGCCACGGCCACGGGTGCCCATAGCTCCTCGTCCATAGTCGGCCGCTCCGTCTTCTTCACGCTCGCAAACACACCCGCGAGGGCGTAATAATCCTCAGCGGAGATGGGGTCAGACTTGTGGTCATGGCAGCGTGCGCAGGCCACGGTGAGGCCTAAAAACGTGCGGCTGACGGCATCCACATGCTCCTCCCATTCATCGGCGACAGTGGTCTTGATGATGTCCGGCGGCAGTTGCAGCTCTTTGAAGTAAGAAGGGCTCAGGCCCAGGAAACCGAGGGCAGGCAGCTCCTGGGGCCCGTATTCCGGCAGGTAGTCAGTGGCAAGCTGACGCAGGATGAAGCGGTCATACGGCATGTCCTCATTGAAGGCTTTCACCACCCAGTCGCGATAAAGATAGGACGACTTGGTGGTCGTCAGCCAGGTGGGCACACGGTCCGTGTAGCGGGCCAGGTCCAGCCAGTGCCGGGCCCAGCGTTCCCCGTAATGAGCAGAGGCGAGCAGGCGGGTGATGGCGGCCGGTATGTCCTCGGTGGGTATTCCGTTTCCAGCCTCAAGACCCGCTTGGGCTGGAGGCAGACCGGTAAGGTCATAAGCCAGGCGTCGCAGCAGCGTGCGTGCATCCGCTGGAGCTGCGGGTTTCAGCCCCGCGCTTTCCATCCGCCCCAGGATGTAATGGTCAATGCGGTTGCGCGGCCAGGCGGTGTTTTTTACCGGCGGAGGCTCCGTCTTCTGCAGGGGCTGAAAGGACCACGGGGTGGGCATGACCTCATCCGTTGCCGCTCTTGCCGCCACACTGATGCAGAGCGGCAAGCCAGTCAGGAGAATGACAGAGAGGAGGCGCACAGGAATAATACACCCGGACGTGAAGAAGCTTTCAGAGGCCAAAGGCCGCATCCATCTGCTGGGAGACGCCCGTCAAATAAGCAAGGTCACCGCCGGCCACTTCCGCAGCAAGCCAGCCATGATAGTTGATCTCCAGGAGGGCCTTGCGCACATCGGCATAATCAATGTCACCTTCGCCGATCGGGGTGAACTTGCTTTCGGCGCGGGAGAAACCTTTGACGTCCAGCTTGATCACACGCTTGCCCAGCTGGCGGATCCAGTCGCCCATGCTGCCGTATTTCCAGTGGTTGCCGATGTCGAACTGCATGCCCACCCAGGGGGAGTTGAACTCGTCCACGTATTTCACAAACTTGTCCGCTGTCTGATCCGCGCCGCCGTCGTGATTGTAGAGGAACTGGTTCCAGACGTTCTCGATGACAATGGACACGCCCAGCTCCGCCGCCAGCGGCACCGCCTTGGCAATGTTTTCCACCGAGCGCGGCCAGATTTCATTTTCGGGGCCGTCCTCACCTTTGCCGACGACAAGCAGCACGCTGTGACCACCGACGGCATGAGTATCGCGAAGAGCTGTTTTGAGATCGGCCAGGGCCTGGGCACGGGTGGCGGCATCAGCGCTGGTATGGCGGATTTTCCAATGGCTGCCGCAGACGGTGCCGTCCACAGGCAGGCCGGATTCCGCAATGGCCTTTTTCGTTTCCTCCACATCCATGGGCGGAGCATTGAGCTCGATGCCCATGAAACCGGCCTGTTTGGCGGCCTTGAACTTGTCCGTCAGGCTGCCGTCCACTTTCACCATGCCAATCTTCAGCGTCTTATAAAGGCGGCCTGCCAGGGCGTGCGGGACGTCCGGTGCGGCGGCCACGTTTTGCCAGGCAGGCAGGGCAGTCGCGGCAGTGAGGAGGGAAGTGGTGCGGAGAAACTGGCGGCGGCTGGTGCTCATAGTGGGTGAATGGAAACAAACGCGCCGGTGGGCGGTCTCCATTCAAACGCAGGCCATCTCCCGCAAACTGGTGCTGCGGTGATGACAAGGCGTCTTTTGGTGTGCTGTCAGACGCGCAGGGTCAGGCATCGCGCAGCAGGATGGCATCCACATTGATGCCATCGTAAAGCGCATCGCTGAGGATGACCAGGGGATCGCCGGTCTTGATGTGACCATGCTTGCGGAGCATGTCCATGGCATCGCGGATGGCCTTGTCCGGAGTGCCTTCTTCAAAAGGCAGCACAAAGGGCTGCACACCGCGCGCACTGACCAGAGTGCGGCTGACGTGGAGATGCGGCGTGAAGGCGTAAATGGAGGCGAATTCCGGGCGCTGATGTGCCAGCAGGTGGGCCATGATGCCGCGCAGGGTAAAGACCAGCAGCTTGGAGCCGGGGATGCTGTTGGCCAGCAGGATGGCCGCTTTCACGGTCTTGTGCTTGTTTGTCTTCAGGGGCGCATCACTGGCGAAGCGGCCGGAGGGATACTTTTGCTCAATGCGGCGGATGACAGTGTCCAGCACCTCCACGCATTTGTCCGGATAACGGCCCACGCTGGTTTCTCCGCTGAGCATCACACAGTCCACCTGCTCAATGACGGCATTAAAAATATCCGTCACCTCGGCGCGGGTCGGCACGGGGTTTTCGATCATGCTTTCCAGCATCTGGGTGGCGACGATCACCTTGCGGCCGTGGTAGGAGCAGCGCTCGACGATCTGGCGTTGGATGAGCGGCAGGTCCTCGATGGGGCACTCGCTGCCGAGATCTCCACGCGCCACCATGATGCCGCCGCTGGCCTCCACGAGGGTATCGAGATTTTGAAGCGCCTGCTGGTTTTCGATCTTCGCAATGACGCGCGCCTTGCTGCCCTTTTGCTCCAGGAGCAGCTGAAGATGCTGGATGTGGGCGGGCTCGCGGGCAAAGCTGAGGGCAAAGTAATCCGCACCCAGCTCGCAGCCGAGGTCCAGGTCGGCATAGTCTTTTTGGGTGAGCGGCGGCAGGCGCACAGGGACGCCGGGGAGGTTGATGTGACGGCGGGACTTCATCTCGCCCTTGGTCAGGACGGTGCCGATGACGCGCTTTTCAGTAATCTCGGTGGCCTTGATCTGGATCATGCCGCCATCCACCATGATGATGTCGCCCACCTTCAGGTCCTTGCCCAGTTCGGGATAATTGACCGTGACGGAAAGCGGCACGGTGGCGGCCACTTCCGGTTTGCAACGAAACTCCACCCAGTCACCCACCTGGAGCTGCCAGGGCTGCTCCACATCGCCCGTGCGGATGCTGGGGCCAGTGAGGTCCATCAGCACCGCGATCTCCTTGGAGCCCTTGGCGGCGGCCTCGCGGATGCGGGCATAGACCATGCGCACCCAGTCGTGGGAAGCATGGCTCATGTTCAGGCGGAAAATGTCCGCACCCTTTTCCATGAGGGTGGTGATGACTTCGGCAGACTCAGTGGCCGGCCCGAGGGTGCAAAGGATCTTGGTTTTGCGCATGTCTGGCATGGTTGAAGGGGGTGCCGGGAGATTCAAGCGGCAATGCCGTCATGAAGCACGAGACAGGCCATGGTTGGAGCCCAGTGAAAGGAGCCGCATAATCGCCATTGATCCTGGCCTGGAGTTGGGATTGGGTAGAACGAGTGAAATCCGATGCGCACCTGGGAGATGACGAATCGAAGGCCGAGCCGTCGCCGGAAATGGCAGGTGCGCTGGAAGGGCCGTTTCGGCTGGCCATTGATACGATCCCAGGACTGGTGTGGAGCGCCCTGCCGGACGGGCGAATTGATTTCCTGAACCAGCGCTGGCGGGACTATACCGGAATGACGTTGGCGGAGGCTTGTGGATGGGGCTGGCAGGCGGCCATCCCGCCAGAGGATCTGGCTGGCCTGCTGGAATATTGGAAAGCGGTGCTGGCTTCCGGCGCACCGGGTGAAACAGAGGCCCGGTTGCGCGGTGCGGACGGGGTGGACCGCTGGTTTCTTTTCCGGGCGGTGCCGCTGTATGATGACCAGGGAAAGCTCATCAAGTGGTATGGAACGAACACAGACATCCAGGACCGGAAAGAAGCGGAAGCCCTGCTGGCCGGGGAGAAGCGCATCCTGGAAATGATCTCACGCTGGGAGCCGGTGCCGGTACTCATGGAGGCGCTTTGCCGCGTCGTGGAGGAAATATCCAAAGGGGTGTATTGCTCCATCCTTCTGATGGATGAACGGGGGGACAGGCTGAAGCATGGTGCCGCGCCCAGCCTGCCTGCGAGCTATACAGGCCAGTTAAAGGGACTGCTGGATTCTTATGAAGCAGGACCCTGCGCACGGGCGGCTTCGCTGATGAAACCGGTCATCATCGCGGATGTGCTGGTGAATGAGCCCAGTGTCTTTTTCCGGGAGCTGGCGGTGAAGCATGGATTGCGCGCCTGCTGGACCACGCCGGTGTTTTCATCCGGCGGGAAGGTACTGGGAACTTTTGCTCTATATTCCCTCGTTCCCTCCTTGCCCAGTGCTCAGCAGGAGCGGATGATCGGCCAGATGAGCCACCTGGCGGCGGTGGCCATTGAGCGCAGTCAGGAGCAGGAAAAATTAAAGCGGAGCGAGGCCTACCTGGCCAGGGCGCAGAGCCTGAGCTCCACGGGCAGCTTCTGCTGGAATGTCCGCACCCAGGAGATGGTCTGGTCAGATGAGACTTACCGCATCTGCGAGGTGGACCGGTCTTTGACGCCCACCGGAGAGATGACGCGCGACCTGATTCATCCTGAGGATGTTGAGCTTTTTTTCCAGATGCTTTCGAGGAGCGAGACGGACTACCGCTTTGAATGCCGGCTGCGGCTGCCCTCGGGAATCAAGCACATCCAGGTGGACGGTGCGGCGATGCGTAACGAGGAAGGACAACTGGTGGAATGGATCGGCAACTTTATGGACATCACCGCCAGGAAATTGGCGGACGAAGCCCTGCGAGCTTCCGAGCATCTGGCCCGCGGACAGCTCAATGCGTTGAAAAAAACGCTGGATGCGCTGTCACAGGAATCCGAGCCAGATCAGTTTCTGGCACATGTGCTGGGCACCCTCACAGAGGAAATGGAGGCGCACAGTGTCAGCGTCTGGGAGATGAATCCTGCCCTTGGGCAAGTAGAGTTGGTGGCTAACTTTGAGGACTCGCAGATCCAGTTGCCGACTAAACTTGAGCAGCCGCGATCCAGGCCAGCCCAGGAACCCCGTGAGCATCCCGTCTGGACAGCCTTTTTTCGCGATGGAAAACATTGCGTCGTGGGCATGCTGGACGCAGACCCGCCCAGGGTGCGGCTGGAGGACGGGCAGAACACGGATGGCCATCACTGGTATGGGGACCAAATTTCTGATCCGCAGGTGGAAGCGACCATCAAGCGCCTGGCGGAGCTGGGCATCATCACCACGCTGTGCGTGCCGCTGCTTTTGGCGGGGAAGGTGACCGGGCTGGTAAGCATCCGCTTCCAGCAGCGGCGCACCTTCCGGCGGGAGGAAGTGGAGCTCACGCGGGCGCTGACCCACCACGTCATGCTGGCAGTTTACTGGATGCGCCTCTCCAGACAGAGCCGGGAAACAGCCGTGGTGGCGGAGCGGAACCGGATGGCACGAGACATCCATGACACCCTGGCACAGGGTTTTACGGGTGTGATCGTACAACTGGAGGCGGCAGAGGATGCCAAGTCCAAGGGCCTTTATGACAACGTGGATCACCACATCCAGCGCGCCCGCGAACTGGCCCGCGAGAGCCTGAAAGAAGCGCGAAGATCCGTCCAGGCGCTGCGTCCGCAAGCCTTGGAGGAACGCAGCCTGCCGGAGGCCCTCGAAGCCCAGGGCACAAAGATGACGTTTGGCACGCCCATGCGGGTGAGTTTTGTCCTGGAGGGGAATCCCACACCGCTGCCGGCCGGGTGTGAGGACAACCTGCTGCGCATCAGCCAGGAGGCGCTGACGAATGCGGTCCGCCATGCCAACGCGGGCGAGTTCGGCATCCGGCTGGCATTCACTCTGCAGCGCATCACCTTGGAGCTGCGGGATGACGGCTGCGGTTTTGACCTCGCGGCCAAGAGTGACGGTTTCGGCCTGCTGGGTATCCGTGAGCGAGTGGAGGCCATGGGTGGAGAGCTGGCCTTGAACAGCGGCCCCGGCCATGGAACGGTACTCTGCATTTCTCTGCCTGTGAGCAAACTCCCATCCACTTCGCCATGAAAGCCACCCTTTCTCCAAGCCTGGCGGATGACACCCCGGATCGCATCCGCATCCTCGTCGCGGATGATCACGTGACGGTCCTGGAAGGCCTGGTGGCCATCATCGGACGGCAGCCGGACATGAACGTGGTCGCCGCTGCGGTGAACGGGCGTGAAGCCGTGGACCTGTGGAGAAAACACCGTCCGGATGTGGCCCTGCTGGACCTGCGCATGCCGCTGCTGGATGGCGTGGGTGCCATTGAGGAAATCCGCCCCCATGATAGCGGCGCACGCATCATCATCCTGACCACCTTTGATGCCGATGCGGACATCTCCAAGGCCATCAAGGCCGGCGCGCGCGGGTATCTGCTGAAAGACGCGCCGCGTGAGGAACTGCTGGCCTGCATCCGCAAGGTGCATGCCGGGCAGACCTCCCTCTCCCCGGAGCTCGTGACCAAGCTGGCGGCAGGCCTTTCCTCCGTGCCGCTGACGGCCCGCGAGCGGGATGTCCTGACCCTGCTGGCACGCGGCCGCAGCAACAAGGAAATCGGGGGCAGCCTCTTCATCAGTGAGACCACGGTGAAATCTCACCTGCGCAGCATTTTCACCAAGCTCAACGTGCTGAGCCGCACCGAAGCCATTGCCGCTGCCAGCCAGCGCGGTTTGGTGAAGCTGTGATCCGGGCCGCCTGGGCAGGACAATCTCCTCCAAAAGGAGGAGGCCGGAATCCTCCCTCCGGATCAATCCATTTTCAGCCTCCTGGTCAATTGCAGGCCAAGGGCCTTTCACGCATGCTGCATTCATAACGGTAGGACGCTGCAATAAGGAAAACGGGGGCATGCCCCAATTCGGATCCGTCTTCGCAGCAGCCTGCGGCCTGAATCTCAAACAGCCAAAATTCATCCTCATGAGCAGCATCACCACTCCAGACGGCACGCAGATTTATTATAAAGACTGGGGTTCCGGCCCCGTCGTGGTTTTCAGTCATGGCTGGCCTTTGAGCTCGGATGCCTGGGAATCCCAGATGCTCTTTCTGGCCTCACATGGCTACCGCTGCATCGGCCATGACCGCCGTGGCCATGGCCGCTCCAGCCAGCCCTGGCATGGCAACGAGATGGACACTTATGCGGATGACCTGGCCGCGCTTCTGGACACGCTGGATGTGAAGGAAGCCACTCTCGTCGGCCACTCCACCGGCGGTGGCGAGGTCACCCGTTACATTGGCCGGCATGGCACGGCCCGCGTGGCCAAGGCGGTGCTGGTGGGCGCGGTGCCGCCCGTCATGGTGAAGACAGAGGCCAATCCGGGCGGCCTGCCACTGGAGTTTTTTGACGGCCTGCGCGCAGCCCATCTGGCTGACAGATCACAGCTTTACAAGGACCTGGCCAGCGGCCCCTTCTTTGGCTTTAACCGGCCTGGGGCCAAGGTTTCCCAGGGCATGATTGACTCCTTCTGGATGCAGGGCGTGATGGCCGGGGCCAAGAACACCTATGATTGCATTAAGGCCTTTTCAGAGACCGACTTCACCGAGGACCTGAAGAAGTTCGATGTGCCCACGCTCATCGTGCATGGCGATGACGACCAGATCGTCCCCATCGGTGCGTCCGCGATGATCTCATCGAAGCTCGTGCCCAATGCCATTTTGAAGATCTACCCCGGCGGCTCCCACAGCCTGGGAGACACGAGCAAAGATCAGCTCAACGAAGACCTGCTCGCCTTCCTGCAATCTTAAACGCCTGTCACCTAACAAAAAACATGGATAAAAAACTCGCTGGAAAAGTCGCTGTCGTCACCGGAGCTTCCAAAGGCATTGGAGCCGCCATTGCCAGACGCCTCGCGGCTGAAGGCGCTGCCGTGGTGGTCAACTATGCCTCCAGCAAAAGCGGTGCCGGCAAGGTCGTGGCCGACATCGAAAGCGCAGGCGGAAAGGCGGTCGCGGTCCAGGGAGATGTGGCGAAAAAGGCCGACATTGAGCGCTTGCTGGCTGAAGGGGTGGCCGCTTTTGGAACGATTGACATCCTCGTGAACAACGCCGGCATCTATGAGGGTGAGCCGCTGGGGGAGATCACGGAAGAGAACTTCCACCGGCAGTTCAATCTGAATGTGCTCGGCCTCATCCTCACCACGCAGGAAGCAGTCAAACATTTCGGTCCGGCAGGGGGCAGCATTGTCAATGTTAGCTCCGTGGTCAGCACGCTTTGCCCGGCAGGTACGGCAGCTTACAATGCCACCAAAGCCGCCGTGGACAGCCTGACCCGCACCTTTGCCAAAGAACTCGGTGTCCGGAAAATCCGCATCAATTCTGTCAATCCAGGTCCGATCGAAACCGAAGGCACACATTCTGCCGGCATGGTGGAGCCCTTCCAGGCCTTTGCCGCCATCACGCCGCTGGGGCGCATCGGCCAGCCAGATGACATTGCTCCGGCGGTGGTCTTTCTCGCCTCGCCCGACTCCGGCTGGATCACCGGTGAAACCCTTTATGTGACCGGCGGTCTGCACTGAACGGGCGTCGAAGTTCCACATTCTATAACCTTATCCAAAAACATCATTTATGTTTGGACTCACTTCACTTGGTGCCATCCACACCCTCATCGGCCTGGTGGCCTTGTTCGCCGGCGCCGTGGCCCTGGTCCGTGACCACACCATCACCGCGAATAACAAAACAGGCAGGCTCTATGTCATCACGACCGTGCTGACCTGTCTGACGGGGTTCGGAATTTATGAAAACGGCGGTTTCGGTGCACCCCACGTTTTGGGCATCATCACCCTCGCAGTGCTGTGGCTGGGCTGGGCCGCTGAACATTCAGCCAGCCCAGCGCAGAAGACCCGGATTGTGGCAACGGTCAGCTACTCTGCCACCTTCTTCTTCCACTGGATCCCGACCATCACCGAAGGCGCGACCCGGCTGCCCTTGGGTGCACCCCTTGTCGCGGAGCGCGAAGGACCCGAAATTCAGGCGGCGGTAGGTGTGGCGTTTGTGCTGTTTGTCATTGGAACGACCATGCAGGTTATGGCCATTCGCCGCCGGGCTGCTGCACCTGGTTTTGAGGTTCTGTCCTCCTAAAGGGAGATGGTCCCATCCAGGGATGGAGACCGTACGGGCCGCCCGCAGTGAGGAGGAGACAAAAAAGACAAGGGAAAGACAGGCACTTGGCAGCACCCCATTTCGGGGCATGGTGGGCACAATCCTATTGAGCTTGCTGCGGGCGACTCCTTTTTAGTGGTGATTCGGCAGCTTCGCAGTCGTATGACTCCTGCCAAAGTCCCGAAATTCCCCCCAGCATTCTTAGCCCATGCCCCGTCTCTGCTTACTTCCGGTTCTCTTCCTCGCTTCCTGTGCCGTGGGGCCCAATTTTATCTCCCCGGAGGGGACCACGCAGGGGCGGTTCCGCTCCAGTGCCTCGGGCACGCTGGCGGCTCCGCCGGATGAGGGGGCGCTACAGGCCTGGTGGCAGCGGTTTGGGGATCCCAAGCTGAATGACCTCATCGGGCAGACGATCACGAACAACCAGGATGTGAAAGCGGCGGTCGCCAATATCAAGGCGGCGCGGGCGGAGCGGAATTTTGCCACGTTTGACTTCGGCCCGGTGGTGACAAGTGAGTCGAGCTACGTGAACAGACGGGCCACGGGCTTTAACTTGCCTTCGATTTTGCCCCGGGACCTGGAGACTTATAACACGGGTTTCGATGCGACCTGGGAGCTGGATCTGTTCGGCCGGGTGCGGCGGAATGTGGAGGCGGCTTCGGCAGACCTGGCGGCGGCGGAAGCAGTTCGCGACGATCTGCTGGTATCGGTGACTGCGGAGACGGCGCTCACTTATATGCAACTGCGCGGGCTGCAAAACCAGCTGGATGTGGCCCGGCGCAATGCGGAGAACCAGCGTGCGACATTGGACCTGACGACCAAACTGCTGGAAGGCGGGCGGGGAACGGATCTGGACACCTCGCGGGCGCGGGCGCAGCTCAGCACGACTCTGGCGACCCTGCCCCCGCTGGAAGGCGCGGTGGACAAGGCTTTCCATCGGCTGGCGGTGCTGACGGGACAGACCCCAGATGCCCTGCGCGGACGGCTGAAACTGGCTCCGCTGCCCTCCCGCCTGCCGTCCATCCGGCTGGGGGATCCCGCCTCCCTGCTGCGCCGACGACCGGACATCCGGGCTTCTGAGCGGCAGCTGGCGGCGGCGACGGCGCGCATTGGCGTGGCCACGGCGGATCTTTTTCCCCGTATCACGCTCAATGGCAATGCCGGCCTGACGGCGGGCAGCTTTACCGGGCTGGGCGAAAACGGGGCGGACAGCTTCAGCTTTGGACCTAACATCAGCTGGGCCTTCCTGGACACTCCACGACGCCTGCAACTGGTGAAAGCTGCGGGGGCTCGGACGGAGGCAAGGCTGGCCACCTATCAGCAGACCGTGCTGCTGGCGCTGGAGGATGTGGAAAACGCCATCACCGATTACGGGCGTGAACAGACCCGGCGCAACCACCTTGCCGATGCCGTGGAAAGCAGCGCCAAGGCGGCCTCTCTGGCCCGCCAGCGGTTTGATCAAGGTGCAGCCGGTTTCCTGGAAGTGCTGGATTCTGAGCGGGTGAAGCTGCAGGCAGAAGTCGCCCTGGCTGAAAGCCAGACACGCACCGCCACGAACCTGATCGCCGTGTTCAAGGCGCTCGGCGGCGGGTGGGATGCGCAGGGCCGCGCCAAGTAAGCGACGAATCTGTCACTTTGTAGCGGCAGGTGCAATACATCCGGCTTCGCGCTGATCCGCGATAGCTTGGTATGAAAACGATTTTGCGAGAGGAAGGACTTTATCTGCTACTGCTCACCTTTTTGATGCCTCGCAGCCGGGTGCCGGATGTGAAACCTACGGAGGCACATCATTCACCAGCCACAGCATGAAACATGGCCCGAGCCGCCAATGCCAGCCTGCACGGGAGCGCGCCTGACAAGTCTCCGCAGGTGCTGCTGCTGATTGACGTCATCAATGCCATGGACTTTCCCCGGGGAAAGCATCTGCTGAGGCATGCACTGCCCTCAGCGCGGAAGATGGCGGCGTTAAAGAAAAGGGCGCGCGAGGCAGGGGTGCCGGTCATCTATGTGAACGACAATTTTGGCCGGTGGCAGTCGGATTTTAAAGCCCACGTCACCCATTGCCTGGAGGCGGATGTGCCAGGCGGCCCGGTGGTGCAGCAGCTCCTGCCAGATGAAGAGGACTACTTCGTATTGAAGCCGAAGCACTCTGGGTTCTATTCCACGTCCCTGGAAATCCTGCTCAAGTATCTTGAAGCCACCACCCTCATCCTGGCCGGCTTCGCAGGAAACCTGTGTGTTCTTTATACGGCCAACGATGCCTATATGCGGGACTATGAGCTCATTGTGCCGCGTGACTGCGTGGCTTCCGAGACCAAGCAGGCCAATGACCACGCCCTGGCGCAAATGCAGAAGCATCTGCGCGCGGACATCCGCACGTCGTCACGGATTATTCTGGGCAAGTCGGCGAAGCCGACGGGCAAATGATCCTGAGCACTATCAGACCCCCAGCAAGGCATGCGCTTCCCTGAGCGCTTTCTCCGTGGCCTCCCAGTCCATGCAGGCATCGGTGATGGACTGGCCACGGGTCAGCTCATTCAGAGGCCGGGGGAATTTTTGGTTCCCACCCACCAGGTTGCTTTCCAGCATGGCTCCGATGATGGATTCCTCGCCGGCGGCGCGCTGGCGTACGATCTCGCGGAAGACCTGCGGCATCTTTTGATGGTCCTTGGCGCAGTTGCCGTGGCTGGCATCAATCATGATGGAAGGCTTCAGTTTGGCAGCCTCCAGCGCAGCCTTGGTTTCGGCGACGTCATCGGCTCCGTAGTTGGGTCCGTCCTCCCCGCCGCGCAGGATGATGTGGCAGTCCGGGTTGCCGCTGGTGGTCACCGCAGAGGCGACTCCATCTTCGCTCACGCCCAGAAAGGTCTGGGACTGGATGGCGGCCTTGATGGCATTCACCGCCGGCGTGATGTGGCCAAAGGTACCGTTTTTAAAACCCAGCGGCATGGACAGGCCGGAGGCCATCTGCCGGTGCGTCTGGGATTCCGTGGTGCGGGCACCGACGGCGCTCCAGCAAATGAGGTCGGCGATGTATTGCGGGGTGATGGGGTCCAGCAGCTCGGTGGCGGTGGCGATGCCCAGCTCTAACACATCCCGCAGGATGCGGCGGGCGAGCCGCAGGCCGTCCGGGATGTTGCAGGTGCCGTCCAGGTCCGGATCCATGATGAGGCCCTTCCAGCCGACGGTCGTGCGCGGTTTTTCAAAATACACCCGCATGACAATGCACAGGCGGTCTTTCAGTTCGCGGGAGAGCGCGGCCAGCTTGGCGGCGTATTCCAGCCCGGCTTCCGGGTCGTGGATGGAGCAGGGGCCCACGATGACGAGAAAACGTTTGTCATCGCCGAACAAAATGTTGCGAATTTCTGTGCGTGCCTGGTTCACAAACGCCGCCTGCACCTCCGAAGGGGGCAGTTCTGCCACGAGATCACGTGGGGCGGGCAGGGGGATGTTGGAGGCGATGTGGACGTTGGCAGTTGGATTCATGAAAGGGGAGTTGAAGGGGAGGGGAGAGTGACGGATCCTTTGCCGGATCGTTTGTTAGCTGGCAATCAAGCCTGTGCACCGCCGAAGAAGTGGCTGAGCGCCTCGATCATGCCTTCACTGGCCGTGCGGCTGGCAATGAATCCGCCATGGTTTTGCACATGGGTTTTAACCGCAGGCAGGCCGTTGCCAGGGGTGGCGATCATGCGTGCGTGGCGGGGGTTCAGCATGGAGAGATCGTTGAGATTGTCCCCGGCGGCGAAGCAGTGGCTGGCATTCAGTCCCAGCAGCCGGGCCAGCTCGCTCAGCGCGGTGCCTTTGCTGTAGCCGCTGTGGGCAAAGCGCAGGTAGATGCCGTTGCGGTTGTAGCCGATGTCCGGGAATTTTTTCACATGGGTGTCAATGAAGGAGCAGATGACGTCCATCTCCTCATCCGTGCTTCCGACGATGCCCAGCTCCCCGTATTCGCCCATGAGAAACTGCGCCTGCGTCTGCGTCTCCACCATTTCACGGATGGTGTTCAAAGAGGGCTGATGGTCTTTGACGAAGCGCGTGTGGGCTTTGCGGGCCTGTTTGTTCCAGGGGCCAAAGTCCGTCCATTTGCTGAACAGGCCTGGTTTGTGAATGTCACACTCCATGGCGATGATGTAGTCCGGCTCCATGAAGATGCCGTACTGGGCCAGCCCTTGCAGGGTCTGCGGCAGGCTACGGCCGGTATTGATGACCCAGGCGGCCCCCTGGTTGCGCAGGTGCTGGATCATCTGCCCCAGCCGGGGATGGAAAACCGGATCGCTCTCAGGATGCACCAGGGTGCCATCGAAGTCGAAGGAGAGGATGAACGTGGGCTTGCGGGCAGGCATGGGGGGCGGAGAAGAAAGGACTTCACCCTGGCAGGGGGAGAGTCAAGCCACGCTTCAGGCGGTCACAAAGGCGGAATACCAAAATTGTAGCAGGGTCATCGCCAGCAGCAGCCACAGCACGGTCTGGTAACCGCGCTCCAGCAGCCGGCTGGCACCCCGCCTTTGCGCGCGCCGGAGAACACTCTCACAGCCCCACAGCAGGCTCAGCGTCAGCGGGCCCGTCAGGGCATGCAGGTAATTGGCAGGCAGCACCGCAATGTCCCAGGCGGCGATGACTCCATAGGCCAGTGTGGCCAGGATCAAAAACAGCACTGTCGGCACGGTCTCCGGGTGCAGGCGCTCCCAGGCATGGCAGGCCTTCGGCGTGGCAAAGCGGCAGGTCAGGGTAAACGCGGCCATCAATACGAGCAGGATAGAGACCACCTCCCCCCCCCGCCCATGCAGCCTGCTTGTGAGTGTGGCCATTCCGGCGAGCAGCCGTTGCCGGATCTCCTGCGGGGTGTGGCTGTGAAAATAATTTTGGGCCGTGAGCCTTTCCAGCGCCGGAACGCTTTCCAGGCTGGCTTTGTCCGGGTGGGCTTCGATCCAGGCCAGTGCTTCTTCACGGGCATCCAGCCAGCGGATTTGGTCACTGTAGTGGAAGGCAGGATCTCCAAACTGGAGATGCGCCTGCGAAAGCCGTGGTCCTGCGATGAATCCTGCGCCTGTCACAAGCAGCAGCAGGCCAAAAACATGGTTACGCCGCACCCATAGCGTGGTGCCCTCATGCGGGCACCAATGGGCGACCACCCAGCCCCAGACCGCCCGCAGCGTGCTGACGATGACAAACACTGCCACCAACGGCAGGATGCGCGGCACGGAGAGGTAGGCCAGTGCGCCAAAGATGCCGATAAGGCCATAAACCCACAGGGAATTCCGCTGCAGCGCATACAGGCAGGACAGCCAGGTCAGCAGGAAAAACAGATGAAACAATGTGCCACCCGAATATACCGCCACTGTGCCCAGCAGCCCGTGAAAGCCCGTCACCGCCACCACCAGCAGGGCGGATGGCAGGCGGAAATGACGTCCGCAGACCAGGCCCATCATGACCAGGCAGCCCAGAGTCAGCCCGACGCGGAACCAGGCCAGCTTGAAAAAGGAGCCGGGAAGATCATTTTCATCCAGCATCCATGCCGCCACCCAGGGCCATAAAGGCTGCACCAGGCCATCGGTACGATGCGGCGCCAGTTTTTTTAGCGGCTCAGAAAAACTGCGGGTGAACTCGGGCCTCAGGTCCTTCTGCGTGGCCAGTGTCAGATCCACATGGCGATTTTCCACCAGGCTCAGCTCCCTGTCCGCCGACAGCCTGATGTGCTGGTCAGCCAGATAAACATACCCCCAGGCCATGGCCCCCATGAGCAGGACAAAAAGAATCCGCCTTAGCCAGGGATGTGGGGAAGGTGCGGCGGCCATGCAGTAAGTGTCCTTTATGACACGCAGCGGCGGCGGGATGCAAAAAGAAATCGTTCGTTGCGTGACTGACTGCTTCGGAAGCCGCTAGGCGACCGGCCCTGCCGGACTCAGCGCAGCTTTGCAGAGAGTTTTTCGATGTACTCCTCCGGCGTGTCTCCGCCGTAACCGCCAAAGGTGGCGATCTCCCGCCCGTCTTTGACCAGCTTTACCGTGGGATATCCGCCAAAGGGAAAATCCGTTTTCAATTTTGCATTCTGCTCTTTCAGGGACTTGGACTGGGCTGCGCGCGGGAAATCGGCCTTCATCAGCACCACATTTTCATTGGCAAATTTTTGGAAGGCTCTGTCTTCAAAAACATTGTCCTTAAGCCTCACGCAATAGCCACACCAGTCGGACCCTGTCATCAGCAGAAGGATGGGCAACCCTGTCTGCTCAGATTCCTGTTTGGCCTTTTCCCAGTCTTCCGTCCACTTCGCACGACGGCTGGCCAGCCGGGCTTTTTTCTCGGCTTCCTGTTTCTCCTGATGCGCGGTGGCGACGAATTCGCGATCGGTCTCGGACAGCTTGTTGAGTTCCAAAGTAAAAATCTGTCCGCTGGCCAGGCGCACCTTGGTCCCGGTGACTTCACCTGCCGCATCCACGACGGCTTCCACAAAAGTGGCGCTGACAGTCTTGCCCTCCGTATTTGTCCAATCACGCGGGGCGGCTGAGAGGGATGCAGTCCAGACTGCACCGGCCAGAAGCAGGAAAAAGAATCTCATAACTTGGTGTGTTTAAAGTTGTACGCTTAAGAATACCGTCCAGCCAGCAACCGTCAACACCCGGATTACCATGCGCGTTCGGAACCGTGTGAATGCCCTGCGCCCACTTATTTGCCATATGGCTGGGCTTTGGGGATGTCTTTCACCGGCAGGCCAAAACGGATCGTCTCCTCCATGATGCGTGAGCGCTGGGCTTCCAGATGATTTGGGCTGTCGAGCTGCGCCGTGGAGTTAATGATCTTCGGCTGGATGAAAATCAGCAGTTCATCACGTGAAGTCGTTTTTTCCGTGGTGCCGAAGAGGTGTTTTAAAACAGGTACCCGGCGCAGGAAGATGCCGCCGCGTTCCGTGGTCCCGGTCCGCTCGGTGATGAGCCCGCCCAACACCACGGTGGCACCGTCGCGCACGGTCACCGTGGTCAACAGCTCTTGGGTGCCAATGGTGGGCACCGTGTTTCCAGAGATGTTCTGCTCCCCGACGATGTTGTCATTCACCTGGGCGATGCGCAGCGTCACTTCGTTGTCATTGTTGATCAGCGGCACGACCTCCAGCTTCAGTACAACATCCCGGTATTCAATGCTGGAACTGGTGGCGGCGATGTTGTTGATGCCTGCATTGGACAGGACATTCACGGGCACGGCGATGCGCTGGCCGCTGGAGATGACGGCCTTGCCATTGTTGGTGGTGTAAAGGCTGGGGGTGGAGAGCACCTTGAAGTCCCGGTTGCCTTCCAGCAGGTTGATGTAGCGGCTAAGGGAGCCAAGCTGGCCATAAAAGCTCATGGAGCCGGTGCCAAATTTTTCCATGTTAAACGGAATGTCCAGCGCCCCGGCGATGCCCGTCGTTCCACCCGGGGTGGTGACGTCCTTCTGCCGCAGTGTGAAGTCATCCAGCATGTTCAGGAAATCGAACCCGTAGTTGAAATCGCCGCCCAGGTTGAGCTGGCCGATGATAGTGCTGATGTACACCTGCTGGGGCCGCACATCCATTTCCTGAATGAGCTGGTCAATCACAGCAATGTGCTCCGGCGATCCACTGACCACTAGGCTGTTGGACTGCGGATCGGCAATCAGCAGCGTTTTCCCGACGATGAGGGATTCTGGCGCGGAAATGGCATCCGGGTCATCCAGCAGGCTGCGCTGGCTTCGGTCGTTCTGGCCGCCACCGTTGAATCCGAAGCCGCCTTGGAAGTTCTGGCCAAAGCTGTTGTTGTTCTCATTGGCCGAGTCGCGGGCATCCGTCGAAGGCGTGTTGGAACTGGGGCTGGGGCGTCGGCTGCTGCTGCGGCGGCGTCCGCTGCCTGAGGCGGAATCGGCGCCTTCGTTCTGGATGTCCGTGTCCTTGGCCAGTGCGTTGTAGGCCACGGGCAGGAAGTCGCCCACGTCCAGATAGGCCAGCTTACGTTTCAGGAAGGTCACATCTCCGCCCTGCTGGTCCAGTTTTTCCACCAGACCGCGAATATAGGTAATGTCCACCGGCCGGGCGATGACCAGCAGGCTGTTCGTGCGGCGGTGCGGAATCACCTTTACCCTGGCGACACTGGGATTCGTATTGGCCGTATTGGCGATGCCCATGGGATTCGCCACGGGCAGGCGTGTGCCATTGGCGGCCACGGTCGGCGGGGCAGGGGTGGACTGTGTCGCGGCAGATTCGGTCTTTTCCTCCTCTGCGTAGATTTCACTGATGATTTCCGCAATGCTTTCCGCATCGCTGCGCTCCAGCTTGATCATTTCATTGGCGATCTCAGCTGGCGGCACATCAATCACCTGGGCGATCTCGTAAATGCTGCGGATGGTAGTGCTATTTTCCGTGATGATCAGCGCTGCGGCATTCTTCATTGGCATGATGGCACCGTAGCTGTGCAGCTTGATGACCTGCTGGAAGGCCTTGGAAGCTTCCTCTGGAGAGATGTGCTGCAGCGGCATCACAAAGTGGCAAAGCTCCTCATTGTCCGGCAGGTCGCGGATAGAATTATAGACCCGCAGCCCTTCCGGTGTCGGGCTTTTACCGCCGCTGTGGTGGATGAGTTTCACGGTTTTGTCATCCACCGGGATGATGGCGTAGCCGTTCAACAGCAGGGTGGCCTCAATGAAAGCCACCGCCTCCCGGCGAGTAAGTGGCTCAGGCGCGATGATGCGCAGCGGCTCCCCCTGCAGAGCGGAATCGAGGATGATCTTTTTTCCCGTGATCTGGGTATAAAAAGGAATGATCGCCTGGACTGGCGAGCTGGGAAAATTGACCCGGATGGTCGCAGTGTCGTCCAGACTCGGGCTTTGCTGGGCACGGCTGCTGGCCAGGGCCAATGCCCCAAATGCGAGCGCGATCAGCAGCCTTTTCGAAGCATACCGGGGTGAAAGATGGGAGGGTAACGCAGGCATAAGAAAGCCAAAACCACAGAAACTATATTTTCCATAGACATAAAGGCAATGAAATTGTTCGGATTTATTAAAAATCAAAGTCAGAGGGAGCTTCGATACGCCAGACGTCCTGGTCAGCCACTCCGCAGATACCTCCTGGACCTGCTTGCGCCCTGGCGTTATTTGATCAAGCCGTCCATTCCTTCCGCCAGGCTTGAAAAAACCTCACGCATAAAGGGTGCAGTTTCACGCCAGGCCAGCCAAACCAGGCCCACCCATATGAAGCTGTTGATCACAAGCATGGCTGTGACCAGCGGATCACACCATCGCGGCCAGTGCTTGAGGTAGCCCTTGTCGTCTTTTTGGGGGGAATAGACCAGACCTTGATAAACCGCTGAAGCACCTCTCCAGAGGGCCGGCGGAAAAAACAGGAATCCCAGCAGCAAGCGGCTCAAGACCCTGCCGGACCGCTGGCTTTGCGGCACCCTTTGATAGTCTCGATAACGCGCTGTACGTCGGCGGGTGGTGATATTACGTGAGGTCGCCGGGTTTGCCCCGTCGAGTTGCAGTTCCGCGAGCTGATGCAGCGGCGTCCAATCCGTGGCACCTTCACGGCGCACAAGATCACTGTCCCTCACGGACCCATAGGCGATGTAGCCATGGAGGTCATCCAGGGAGCAGGGGCCAACGGTCTTTTGACCTTTGGAGATGTAATAGTTCGCTTCCAAAACGGGAGTTGGCATTGCGTGGCGGTACGTTCGCTAGCAACTCCCGCGCCTGTCAAGGGGCGTAAACAGAGATTTGTCAGACTTTCTCTTTGATGTGGGCCCAGCAGTGGACATGCGGATCACCCCGGAAATACCAGATCATGGACGGTCCTTCGATCTGCCACACGTCCCAGACGCCGTCTTTGCCCACATCCTGGTTCTGATAATACGCCATGTGCAGATGGTCAAAACCGGCGGCCTCAATGTATTTCAGGGATTCTTGCGCATCCTCTTTTCTGAACGGGGCCAGCAAATCACCAATGACCTGCCTCACCAGGCCTTTTTGATCGGCGCTCAGTTCTGTCATCGGGATACCGTCCAGCCCCTTCTTCTTGCCCGTCAGCTTCACCGTCTTGCTGCCAGTTTCATCCCGGCTGTCGCTCAGCAGGGCCAGCTTCCGTTGTTTTCCGTCCAGCGCCTGGAAGACTTCATTCGCCCGTTTTGCCTGAAACCAGTAGGCATTGCCGGCATGGTCCGGCTTTTCATAAAAGCCCTTGGCCGCATGACCATAAAAGATGGGTCCGCCAAAGGCTGTACCCGCCTCGCTATCACCATCGCAGCGGCGTGTGCAATGCCGGCCGGTGAGCACAAATTCAAACTGCCCGTTCCCCGGCTGGCCGAAAAGGGCGATGGAGGAGCTGGCAAATCCGCCGTCACTTTTGTTATCCTGGTCGAACTGCCGCCACACTTCCTTTTTATATTCCTCACTGTGCAGGCCGTCGAAGATCTGCCGTACCAGGTCCTGCTGATCTGCATCCAGCACATCCCGCAGTTTTTGTGGCGTGATGTGCCAGTTGTTGTCCACCTTCAGCCGGCGGGGGTCATCCCAGCCAAAGCATAACAACTTTTGCTGAGGCTCCTTCAGGCTGCTGTAGAGCTGATGCACCAGTGTTTCAGACCGTGGCATGCCAGCCGCTGCTTGCAGGGCAGGGGCTGCGAGGATTCCTGAAGCCAGCGCCTGACTGCTGCGCTGAAGAAACTGGCGGCGTGAAAAGGTGGGCGTGTTCATGGCGGTCCCTTTAAAACGCAGCAGATGCTCCGGCCTTGAGAGAAAGATGCACATTCGATGTTGAGAAGCCTCTCACCCGGCGCTGATTGGCCGCGAATGAACGGACCGGAACACGAAGCAGCCTCCACAACTCAGGCACCCCGCAACAGCGAAGCCGCAGACAAGGCCGCAGAAGACGCCCTGCTCGAATTGGAGACAGGACGCTCCATGAAACATGAAAACAAACGTGTCTTCATTCTCGTGGCCGTCGTCGGCCTGTTCATGGTGCTGGCGCATTTCACTCCGTTGAAAGCCTGGATCACCAACGTCCAGGCGTGGAAAGGTTTTGTGGATGAACTGGGCTGGATCGCCCACGCCTCCTTTATACTTGCCTGTGCAGGCGGGGTGATGATCGGCCTTCCGCGCCTGCCCCTTTGCGCCATGGCCGGACTCATCTTTGGCTTTGTCGAAGGCATGGCCCTGTCCCTGGTCGGGTCCGTCTGCGGGTCTTATGGCGCCTTTTTGATGACCCGTGCAGGTGCCCGCCGCGCCGTGCTGGCACGGGCAGAGCGCTGGCCCTGGCTGAAGAAGATGCTGGAAAAACCCTCCTGGCTGAAAGTCTTCTGGGTCCGCCAGATGATGCTCCCCGGGCTCGTACTCAATGTCCTGTTAGGCGTCACCGAGGTTGCCCACTCCACCTTTCTCGTCGGCACCGCCACGGGCTATCTGCCGCTGAACATCGCCTTCTCCCTGGTAGGCAGCGGACTGGGGAAGGGTTCCCTGGCCCAGTCGCTGACCCAGTTGCTAGGCGCACTGGCCGTCGTCAACCTTGTGGGCTGGCTGGTCTGGAAGATGGCACGCAGCCAGAAGGCCTGATATTCAATGTTCGTTAGGCGAAGAGGCGACTTTTTGAAAACTTTGTGGTTAGAATGAGACTTTGAGGGGTCAATTCAGAAAACCGATACCAAAACTGCCCAATTTTGGTCAAAAACGGGGTCGGAAACCTCAAAGGACGAAAAAAACTTCGAAAAAAGAGCAGAAAGGAGTTGCACGCGGTCTGGGACTGGCCATACTGCCAATCCGCCACCGAAACAGGAGCGGCTGACAAAAACGAAGCGAGCAACGAAGTTGTTCACTAAGTTGGAAATCAGAAA